>JAHECH010000112.1 GCA_024641835.1 Deltaproteobacteria bacterium | reverse complement strand
CCTGTTTAGTTGTATTGAGTTCAGCCTGCTGGGACTTATTGTATCCGAGCTTTTCCGAAGGAACATGTCCATTGGTTATACAGTGCTGCTCGCGACGAGCCTGATGCTTCTGATTGGTTTCGTGGTTATGACCATAGCAGGTCTCTCCCGGAACAAGACGCCCATGGAGATGGTTCTCGCCTACCTCCAGGAGAGCCTGGATCAAAGCATTCAGATGTATCGAGGCATGGGAGGGGAAGAGGAGAATCCCGTACGCGTGCGTCAATACGTGCAATTGATGACGGATGTTCTCATGAGGATCTACCCGGCTCTCACCGTGTTAGGAACTGGCTTTGTGGTCTGGTTCAATGTGGTGGTGAGCAGACCTCTCTTTCGGGCGAGAAATCTCCTTTATCCTCAGTTTAGGCCCATGGATCGCTGGGCAGTTCCTGAACATTTGATCTGGGGTGTGATTGCTGCGGGTTTTTCTTTATTTTTGCCCTTGCCTCAGATAAAATGGCCGGCAGTCAATGTGCTCATCGTGTTGCTGGCCATATACTTTTTCCACGGACTGTCGATTCTTCTCTTTTTCCTGAACAAATACCGGCTGCCCCTCTGGATCAGACTGGGAGTATATGCTTTGATCGTGTTTCAGCAGATTTTTGTTATCGTGATCGTCTTGGCAGGGCTTTTTGACCAGTGGGTGGATTTCAGAAGAATACGTCCTAGGAAAATAAAGTAACGGTTCAACGGAGGGGAGACACATGAAAATCATTCTTACTCAAGACGTGGACACCTTGGGTCTTGCAGGAGAAATTCTCGATGTGGCCAAGGGGTACGCGAGAAACTTCTTGATCCCCAGAAGGATTGCCATGGAGGCATCGGAGCAGAACATCAAGCGTACCGAAACCCAAAGAAAGAGCATCGAGGTAAAGAAGATCAAGGCAAAAGAAGATGCTTTGAAGGTGAAGGAAGGGCTTGCTGAGGTGGTGGTCACCATCGCCCAGAAAGCGGGGGAAGAGGACAAGCTCTATGGGTCGGTTACCACGATGGACATCGCCGGTCTCCTGGAAAAGCAGGGGATCATGATTGATCGAAGAAAGATCCTCTTGGACAAGCCTATCAAGACCCTTGGGGAATTCAGGGTGCCCATAAAGCTCCATCCTGATGTGACCGGAGCGATCAAGGTGGTTGTCATTCCTGAAAAGACAGAGTAGATTGGTCACCGATCGGCTGGCGGAATCATCCTTCACATCTTCGGGAACGGAGTGACGCTCTCCATGGCTCAAGCAAGGGAAAAAGTGGTCGCATCTCCCATCAAGGTGCCTCCGCAGAATGTTGAGGCGGAGCAGGCGATCCTCGCCGGTATCCTGATCAATAACGACGCGATGAACCAGGTCGTGGATTCCCTCTCGCCTGATGACTTCTATAGAGAAGCGCATACGCACCTCTATGCAGGGATGATAGAACTTTACAATAACAATGAGCCCATCGATCTGATCACCCTTTCCCAGCATCTCAAAGAAAAAGGGCTGTTGGAAAAATCGGGAGGCGTGGATTACCTCGCTTCCCTGGTAGATGCGGTTTCTACCTCTGCGGGTATTATGTACCATGCGGACATCGTTCGCGATTTGTCTGTTCGAAGGAGGCTCATCAGTCAGTGCTCCATCATCTCTGATTCCTGTTTCCAGGACTGGCAACCGACGGACGAGCTATTGGATAGGGCGGAGCAATCCATTTTCGACATTGCCGAATCCAAGATCGGAGACAGTTTCGTTTCCCTGGAAGACGTGGTCAAAGGGAGCTTCAAAAAACTCGAGAGCGTTGCAGAACTGGACGGGTTCGTGACCGGAGTGCCCACAGGGTTTGATGATTTTGATCGCCTAACCGCAGGCCTGCAACCTTCGGATCTGATCATTATCGCAGGCAGGCCGAGCATGGGAAAAACGGCCCTCGCCCTTAACATCGGTTACAACGCCGCCGCCAGAACCAGGAAAGGAGTGGCTGTCTTTTCTCTGGAGATGTCAAAGCTCCAATTGGGGATGAGACTCCTGGGGTTCGATGCGCAGATTGATGCCACGCGGCTCAGAACCGGTGCTCTGCGAGAAAAAGACTGGGCCAGACTGACTGAGTCGGCCAATCGCCTGGCCGAGCTTCCCATCTTTGTGGATGATTCCTCCTGGCTGAGTGTCCTTGAGATGAAGGCAAAATGCAGGAGACTGATGAAGAAGACACCTCTCTCTCTTGTCATCATCGACTATCTTCAGCTCATCCAGGGGAGGAGAACGGCCGAGTCCCGACAAATGGAGGTGTCCGAAATATCCCGGTCCCTGAAAGCCCTTGCCAAAGATCTCAGTGTGCCTGTCATGACCCTTTCCCAGTTGAACAGGAAGGTGGAGGACCGGCCCAACAAGAAGCCCCAGCTGGCAGACCTCAGGGAGAGCGGCGCCATTGAGCAGGATGCGGACGTGATCGCATTCATCTACAGGGATGAGCTCTATCACCCCACAACCGAAGAAAACCAGAACGTGGCAGAAATCATTCTTGCCAAACAGCGAAACGGGCCTACGGGCTTCTTCAAGCTCACTTTTCAGAAAGAGATCACCCGTTTTCGGAATTTCACCCAGGACGAATCCCTTTAGTACAGGAGAGATCTTAGCCATAGACAGGATCCACGGCAAGACAGGCGGGCTCAAGGCAAGCCAGCTAAAGTTCCTCCAGAAAATCTACCGCAGAAGAATATCCGGCCACGAGATCGTTACCCACGAACTGAGCCGACAGCTCTGTGCCATCTCCTTTGAAATCCAGAGACAAGTCGCTCTGCTCGTCGATCGCAAGGGCATTGTCGCCTCTGTGATCGTTGGAGATGACAGGCACGTCGTCCTCCCTGACCTCGGAAGGTACCGGCTCGGCGCTGGCAGGCTCAATGGTCTTAGATGCATCCATACCCATCTTGGCGGCGAGCCTTTGACCTTGGAAGATCTGACCGATCTGGTGCTTCTCGGATTTGACCTGATGGTCGCTATTGAGGTTGGGGAAAGGGGCATACCGGGATCCATCTCCTATGGTCATATTGTCCCCGAAAACAACAAAGGCGAAAAATGGCAGGTCCATAACGTACCGGATATCGGCCAGCTGGATGTCGATTTCCATGCACTCATCCAGTCCCTGGAAGACGAGCTTGCGAGAACCGAAGCGAGCCGGTCGCTGGGGAAGAAGGACAGGGCGGTCTTGGTGGGCGTGACTGCCGGGCCCGCGTGGAAGGCGAAGGAGTCCCTTGAAGAGCTCAGGGATCTTGCCATCTCCAATCAGGTGAAAGTGGTGGATGTAGTTCTCCAGCGCACCAAAGAAATCAATCCCCGGTTCCTGATAGGAAAGGGCAAGTTGAGCGAACTCGCCCTCAGGTGCCTTCAAACCGGCTCCAACCTGCTCATTTTCGACAATGAGCTGACGCCTGCGCAGGTGAGAAGTCTAACGGATGCCACGGAGTTGAGGATCATCGATCGCAGCCAGCTCATTCTGGATATCTTTGCCAAACGAGCTGTCACGAGAGAGGGAAAGATCCAGGTTGAGTTGGCCCAACTGAAGTACCTTCTCCCGAGGCTGGCTACAAAGAATACGGCCATGTCCAGGCTGACAGGGGGTATTGGAGGAAGGGGGCCCGGGGAAACCAAGCTCGAGATCAATCGCCGCCGCGCGCGAGAACGGATTACGAAGTTGAACTGGGAACTCAAACAGGTCAGGCGCCAGAGGGAAGAGAGACGCAGGCTTAGGAACATCAGGGGGCTGCCGGTCATCTCCATAGTGGGGTACACCAATGCGGGCAAATCCACGCTCCTGAACAGCCTGACCAAAAGCCATGTCTTTGTGGAGGACCGCCTCTTTGCCACCCTCGATCCGAGCAGCCGTCGCCTCCGGTTTCCCCGCGAAAGGGATGTGATCATCACGGATACGGTGGGTTTTATCAGGGATCTTCCTGAAGACTTGATGGAAGCCTTTGCAGCCACCCTGGAGGAGCTTCACGACGCTGATCTCCTGCTCCATGTGGCTGATGCAAGCAGCCCTCGCCTGGAGGATCAAGTCAAGTCTGTGGAAAGAATTCTTCGCGAGCTCAACCTGGAGCGAATCCCAACCTTACTCGTCCTGAATAAGATCGACCGCCTGGATCGAGACCAGGCGGTCGCATTGGCCAAATCGTACCAGGGGATTCCCATCTGCGCATTAAATCCCCAAACCTTTTCCCATCTCTTGGCTCAAATGGAGCGTCTCATATGGCCGTCCTCTTCCACCCCTTTGACCTCAGAAGAGTCCCATCCCTTGCGATCACAAGCGATTCACAGTTCGGGAGGGAATTCATAAATTCCGTGCCTTCCAGAGGGCTCATTGCGAACAAGCTCTCCTGTCTATTCTTCCCCGATGAGGTTGAAATGCTTTTTCGCCTCCCGGATGTCCCTGCTTATCTGTTTGGAAAGCTCTTCAACGCTGCGGAAGGTCTTTTCGTCTCTCAAGCGTTTCAGGAAATTGACCCTGATGCTTTTGCCAAGGAGGTCTCCGGAAAAATCCAGGATGTGAATTTCAACGGTGAGCGGCGTGTCTCCGAAGGTAGGATTGTATCCGACATTGGTGACGCCATTGTATATCCTGCCATCGATGATAACGGTGACGGCGTAGACGCCGACTCTTGGCAAGAGTTCGTCTTTGATTCGGAGGTTGGCCGTGGGAAAACCGAGAAGCCTTCCTCCCCGGTTGTGGCCTCTCACCACCGTCCCCTGCAGCTGATAGTCCCTTCCAAGGAGCACCCTAGCTTCATCCAGCTTGCCATCCTGGACAAGATCTCTGATGGAAGTGCTGGAGACAAGGGCATGATTGACATGAACAGGGCCCACGAGATGGACGACGAAGCCGAGCTGATCACCCATCTCACGGAGGAGGGAAATGTTCCCTTCGCGGTTATGGCCGAATGTGTAGTCATAGCCCACCACCAATTCCTTGATTCCAATCCTGTCGACCAGGATAACCTTCACAAATTCTCTGGCGGCGATGGCAGCAAATTCTCTGGTAAAGGGGAGACAGAGGAGCACTTCAATGCCTGCTTTTTCGATCAGTTCGAGCTTCTGAGGAGTGGGGGTGATGATGCGGGGACCGTTGCCCGGTTTCATGACCTGGACGGGGTGGGGTTCGAAGGTCATGACCGCAGACTGTCCGTGGAGCGCCTTTGCCCTCTCTTTGACTTGCTCAAAAAGGGCGAGATGACCTCTATGGACACCGTCAAAATTGCCAATGGTCAAAACAGGGTTTCTGAGAGGTCTTCTGAGTTTTTTAAGGTTGTAGATGACATTCATTGACGCCATGCGCTCCGTTGCTGCGACTGAATTCATCGACAAAATGCCATAAGCTCTTCGATGATGCAAGCGATCCCGGGTTGAAAAGGGCTCAACCAAGCCCGGGCCTCGAAAGCTGGCCTTCTCAAAATAAGGTATTGACACGATTCCGGCGATAATATAAATATCCAAAGCAAAATATCAACTTCGTTGATGTGCGGAAGTGGCGGAACTGGTAGACGCGCTAGGTTCAGGGTCTAGTGGGGGTTCCCCCGTGGGAGTTCAAGTCTCCCCTTCCGCACCATTTATTTCGTGGAGAACGCACTTGCTCCTGCAAAGACCCTCATCCTGCATCTTTGGTTTTTCCTTTCCCCGTCTCTCTGTCCCGAGGCAACCCTGGGGGCATTCCCTTGACTCGTGCTGATGCCGAGAGCACAGCGCCACACAAAGGGGATGTTTGTGCTTGACATATCAGGGCGCATGGCCGGATACTCCCGCCGAAAAAGGACCAATGCTCAGTGAAATTCACGAAGTTGCTTTGGATTTCCAGAAACAGAATAAACATATCGTACATTAGGAAGGAGGTCTTCCATGCGATACCTTCAATCCAATAAAGATCTGCAAGCCTTGAGATCCCGGGTGATTAGTGCAGGTTACGCGAGTGCTACAGGCATCTACATTGAATCAGCCAAGGGCGCCGTTCTGCGCGATGTGGAAGGTAAGGAATACATTGATTTCGGGGGCGGAATCGGCGTCATGAACATCGGCCACTGCCACCCGAAGGTGATCAAGGCCATTAAGGACCAGGCAGACAAATTCACCCACACCTGCTTCATGGCGAGTCCTTACGACACAGCCGTGAAACTGGCGGAGAAACTCTGCCAAGTCACGCCGGGGAATTTCCCGAAGAAGGTTCTTTTCATCAACAGTGGGGCAGAGGCGGTAGAGAATGCCGTGAAGATCGCCCGATACTACACGAAACGGCAGGCGATCATTGTGTTTGAGAATGCTTACCACGGCCGGACCCTTCTCGCCATGACCATGACGAGCAAAGTTAAGCCATACAAGTTCGGATTTGGCCCTTTTGCACCCGAAGTCTACCGGATGCCTTTCGGGGACGTAGTGGGGCCTGAAAAACTCAAAGATGTTTTCATCAAGCATGTCAATCCAGAGGCTGTGGCAGCCATTGTAGCTGAACCGGTTCAGGGAGAGGGAGGCTTCATAGCGCCACCACCAGGGTATTTCCAGGGACTGGCGCAGGTCTGCCGCGATAACGGAATCCTTTTCGTGGCGGATGAAATCCAGAGCGGGATGGGACGGACGGGCAAGATGTTTGCCATCGAGCACTGGGGAGTCGAACCTGATCTGATCACGGTGGCCAAGAGCCTCGCTGCAGGAATGCCTCTGGCTGCCGTTGTTGGCCGGCAGGAAATCATGGATGCGGTTCACCCCTGGGGCGTGGGAGGCACCTACGGCGGAAACCCCGTGGCCTGCGCGGCCGCACTCGCTGTGTTGGAGGTTTTCGAAGAGGAAGATATGCTGGCAAGGGCGCAAGCTCTGGGAGAGAAGCTCAAACAGCGTTTTGAGAAGTGGCAGAGCGAGTTCAAAGTGATCGGACAGATTCGTGGGCTGGGCGCCATGCTCGGGCTCGAGCTTGTCAAAGGAGCCAACAGGGAGCCTGCCCCGGATGAGGCCAAGAAACTGCAAGCTTTCTGTCTTGGGAGAGGCCTTTTGATCCTCACCTGCGGGAGCTACAGCAACATCATTCGCGTTCTGGCGCCCTTCGTGATCAGCGATGAGCAGCTTGAAAAAGGGCTTTCTATCCTGGAACAGGGATTGGCCGAAGTTTCAGATTGAAATGCCGTGAGACTTGCTCCTGAGATGCTGAGGGGGTAGAAGATTTGCTCTATCGGAAAACTTTCGGTCTTCTGATAGGTTAGAACTCGTCATACAACTCCCTTGAAATTTGGCAGCTTTAGTTAGTATACTCCCCATAGTTGGGTTGTCGCACCGTGTCAGAGCATTCATTTGATTCACTCTTCTGGGAGTGTCGTGTCTCAAGAGTTCATTGAGGAATTCGGTGCGGCCCCACCTCGCCGGGGGTGACCATCAAGAAAAGTTGGGGGACGTGCTACCGGGTCTAAGATGCGCTCATTCGCACGTCATTTCCAAGGAACGAGGTGACCGAGGAATCTTTGGATCGGCCAACCCGTCGCATATGAAAGGTATGGTGAAAACATGTGGAAAAAATGTTCTGAACCAAGAAAACTGATCATCATCGGATGGACCCTTGTTTGCCTCTTTGCTGGGTTTGGTCTCGCCACGGTTCTAGATCCTGTTCCAGCCCTCATGGCACAAACAGACCCAGGGGTGCAGGGCGCGCCCGCATCCTTTGCGAGTCTGGCCAAACAGGCGAGTCCATCTGTTGTCAATATCAGTACCGTGAAGATGGTGAGGGGAAGAGGGCACTTTCCCCTGCCTTTCGGCCCGAATGATCCTTTTAGGGATTTCTTCGAGCGCTATTTCAGGGATCAGATGCCCAGAGACTACAGGCAGCAGAACCTTGGGACAGGCTTCATCATCGACAAGGAAGGCTACATTCTGACCAATAACCATGTGGTGGAAAGGGCGGATGAGATCAAGGTGAGGCTCGCTGATGATGAGGATTTCACGGCCAGGGTCATAGGCCGCGATTCGAAGACAGACATTGCGCTCATTAAGATCGATTCCGACAAGCCTTTTAACCCCCTGCCCCTGGGCGATTCCGACAAACTCGAAGTTGGAGACTGGGTGGTGGCTATCGGCAATCCCTTCGGTCTTGGCAATACCGTGACCGCAGGCATTGTGAGTGCCAAATACCGGTACATCGGCGCTGGATCGTACGACAATTACATCCAGACTGATGCTTCTATCAACCCGGGAAACAGTGGCGGACCGTTGCTCAACACTGCAGGAGAGGTGATCGGTATCAACACGGCAATTTACTCTCAGAGCGGCGGCAGCATCGGCATTGGCTTTGCCATTCCCATTAACATGGCTAAGGATCTGCTTCCCCAATTAAAAAAAGGCAAAGTAGTGAGGGGATGGCTGGGAGTCATGATCCAGAAGATTACGCCTGAACTCAAGAAAAAACTGGATCTGAAGGATGAAAAGGGTGCCCTCGTCGCTGACGTTTCATCAGGAGGACCTGCTGATAAAGCCGGAATTCAGAGGGGTGACGTGATCCTTACATTTGACGGCAAGCAGGTCAAAGAGTCGACAGATCTCCCATATATTGTCGGATCAACGCCGGTGGGTAAAACCGTGGCTGTAGAAGTAATCAGAAAAGGCCAAAAGAAAACATTCCAGGTGAAGATCGGCGAACTGAAGGAAGAGAGTGAAGCGGAGGCTGCGGCTGAAGCAAAACCGAGACTTGGTATGACAGTCGAAGAGATCACCCCTGAGGTCGCCAAAAGCTACCGGCTATCGGAAACGAGAGGCCTGGTTGTGGTGGATGTGGAGAGCAACTCTCCTGCGGATGATTCTGGTTTGAAAGAAGGAGATATCATTCTGGAAGTGGATCAGAAGCAGATCGTGGATTTGGGAGAGTTCAATCGCAAGATGGAGTCTTACAAGCCGGGAGATACCATTCTCTTCCTGGTAAAACGCACAAATGCAAGCGTGTACCTCACGTTGAAAGTGCCAAAGTAATTCCCGTGTCCTGAGTCATACATCCGTTGCCAAACTGAGCTGAGCAGTCCGGAGGGGGGCTCTTTCAGGATCGCAATATCGCATCAGAAGCTTCCCGTGGCCCCGATATTCATCGCTGGCGGGTGCGATGGATTCACGGGGCACCTGCCTTTTTCATTTGTCCGCGATAATCCACACTGAAAAGAGGGGAGCGGATTTGATCTCAGCAGAAAGCCCCTCTACTCGGAACATGTGCTGGATAGCAGTGGGCGAGTGAAACGTGGTTTTCATCAGTGCCAGCCTTTCAAACAAGCTGGACAGTTTTACTGCAAACCGAGTGATATCCGGCTCCTCTATTACGATCCTTCCACCCTTCTTCAGTACCCGCACCAGTTCTTTCGTGGTTCGCTTCTGGTGGCCGAAATGATGGAAGGCATCCACTACAATCACCCGGTCAAACATGTCATCCGGAAAAGGGAGCCCTTCCACATTTGCTCGCACTGGGTGAATGCCGGTCTTTATCTTTGCCCTTCTCAGCATGGGAAGCGAGAAGTCACATACCACAACTTGACCAGCCCACTGCTTAAGAT
>JAHECH010000770.1 GCA_024641835.1 Deltaproteobacteria bacterium | reverse complement strand
CCACGTCAGGTCGGCTTGTGTCATCTTCAATGAGCAGCTCCAGCTTCCGACCCTTGATGCCTCCTGCGGCATTGATCTCCCCCAGGGCCAGGTCAAAAGACTGTTTCTCTATCTCGCCGAATTTGGCTTCGCCACCGGTCAAGGGAAGAACAATACCCACTTTGATATTTTGGGCGGCAAGGCAAAAGGTTGAGTTGAAAACAATAAACAAGAAACCGGCCACAAAAACCAATCCCGCCAACGTGAAAAATCTCTTCATCGCTTTCTCCTCCAATAAAAGAAATTAAAATGAAATTCCCGATAAAACGTGACCAACTGCACAGCAGGCTTCCTGGAAAAGCGGCCTATGACGCCAAATAGGGTGGACCGGCGATATCAGGGAATCCAAGCGTCATTGAAGGATCTTTGCTCGCTCAGACTCCGACAAGGTACTCGTGAAATGGTTTGGACAAGATTCGGAGGAATGTGAACCTCCTCCATGTTGCACAGTGATATGTCTTAGGTCTCTCAGAATACGGATAAAGTGGCTTCTGACAGACGCTGCACTCATTTCGCAAAGGGTGCCCATAGAGCTAACCCATCGCTGTGAAAATTTCAAGGAAAAAAGGTGTCTCTTGGGTTTTTGCGCAAAAAGAGCAAAGTCTTTCCCATTGCGCCCTGATCAATGGTGTGTTATTTTATGAAGGATTTCCTAGAAAGAACTTTGCTGGAGAACTAGGAACCGGGGAGCGGCAGAGATGCCCATTTATGAATACCAATGCACCTCCTGCAGCGAGGAGTTTCAGAGCCTGGTCATGAAAAAAGCGGAGGAACAGAACCTTCTTTGCCCCAGGTGCGGGAGCAAAAGAAAAAGGAAGTTGATTTCCCGCGTCGCTTATCACGTCTCAGAACAGGACCGGCTGAATACGTTCAAACCGGGCGATGCCAAGGATGATGCGTTTTTCAAGGACAGTCGAAACATAGGTCTTGCTGCAAAAAAACGGGCCCAGCAACTGGGAGTTGACCTGGGCACGAGGTTTGAAGAAAAGCTGGAGAAACTGCGATCCGACCCTGGAAGTGTCATCAGGGATAGCGAGTGAAAGAGGAATCACGTCATGTCTGAGGGAGGCAGGGTGAATCAGGAAGGGGATGTGGTCCTGATCCATTATCGTGACAAACCCATGACTTATGCTCGCATCGAAACCATAAGGCCCGATTCGAAGAAGGACTGGTTTCACGTGACCCTTCTATTGCTCACTATTCCTGCTCAAGCGGTGACGTGGATTCTGAAAGAAGACTATATCAACGGCAACCCGTTCACCATGGGAGGCCAGTCTATGAGGCTGGAGAAGGTGGAGCGAGGTTCAGGTGGAGAAGGTCCCGGAGACAATTTCCAGCTGCACGGCCCGATAGCCCCAGGGAAGTCTCCGAAGGTCATTGCGTTCAAGAAGCAGCATTGACGTGAAAAAGCCAGAATGCCCTGCTCGGAAAAGTGGCGATGAATGGCCAAGGGGCTCCGCATCGGATAGTCAGCAAGTTAGAGTAGCTTTTTCTATAGAATGCCCCGGAGGTATTTCATTGTGAGGAGTTTTCTCCCCTCACAGGAGGAGACGATGGCATCCAGTAAAAAGCATGTGTTTTTCTTTGAAGAAGGGGATGGAAAGAACAAGAAGCTCCTGGGCGGTAAAGGGGCGAATCTCTGCGAGATGACGCAGATAGGCCTCCCCGTGCCCCCGGGTTTTGTCATATCCACGGAAGCGTGTTTAGCTTATCTGGCTCAGGATAAAAGAGGCCTTCAGCCGGACCTGATGGCGCAAGTGAAAACAGCCATGGCTCAGCTCGAGAAAAAGACCGGAAAAGCCTTTGGAGACGCGGATAATCCGCTGCTCGTTTCAGTGAGGTCAGGAGCAGCCCTATCCATGCCCGGGATGATGGACACCATCCTCAACCTGGGCCTTAATGGTCAGACTGCCCTGGGGCTCATTAAGCAAACGGGGAATGAGCGTTTTGTCTACGATGCATATCGCCGCCTGATTCAGCTTTTCGGATCCGTGGCCATGGGAATTCCCGATGAAGACTTTGACCATGTGTTTCATCAGATCAAAGAAAAATACAGGGCAAAAGACGACACCCAACTGGATGCCAAGGCTCTCAAAGAGACCTGCGAGAGGTTCTCCCGGGTGCTCATGGAGAAGACCGATCAAGCTTTTCCGAGCGATCCTTATGTGCAGCTTGAAATTGCCATCGAAGCTGTTTTCAAGTCCTGGATGGGTAAGAGGGCTGTCGATTATCGAAGGGAGTTCCACATCACCCCTGAGATGGCCGATGGGACAGCGGTCAATATCTGCACCATGGTTTTCGGCAACATGGGAGAGGATAGCGCTACAGGCGTCGCTTTTACGAGAAATCCCGGGACGGGTGAAAACCGTCTTTTCGGAGAATACATGATCAACGCTCAGGGAGAAGACGTTGTCGCCGGCGTTCGGACGCCCAAGCCGATCAGCGAACTCCGCAGGGACATGCCTGACGTTTACCGAGAGCTGGAGAATCTGAGGCATACCCTGGAAGACCACTACCGGGAAGTGCAGGACTTCGAGTTCACCATCGAAAAAGGAAAACTC
>JAHECH010000111.1 GCA_024641835.1 Deltaproteobacteria bacterium | reverse complement strand
GTGATGAGGGCCACGGTGCTCAGGAAAATCAGGAGATTGTCATAGCGAATGGTTAGGCTCCCGAGAGGGAAGCCCCCGGAAGGAAGAAGGCCCGGAAAGATCTGCGGGTTACTTCCCTGGGGGTAGAAGAGACGGAGGCTCTCCCTGATGATGGTGCCCAGAGCGACGGTCGCCACCAGAACCATCAGGAGAGGAGCGTGGCGAAAGGGCTTGATCACGGCCTTTTCAAAAAGGGCGCCCAAGAGGCCCGTAAGGATGGCCGCGGACAGAATGGTGATCAGGATCCCTGCTGGCGCAGGAAGGAACTGGAGGGCTCCTGACGCTATGAGGACCTTGTAAAGAAAAAGGAGCAGAAAGCTCCCCAAAATGCACACATCGCCGTGGGAGAAGTGGACCACATTCAGAGCACCAAAGAAGAGGCTGAACCCCATGGCAATGAGGGTGTAATTGCATCCCAGAAGCAAGCCGTTGATGATCTGTTGAATGATCTCGGACAAGGGTTCCTTGATAGACTTGCGAAAAAAGCGAGCTAAAACCTTCTGTAATAATGTAGGGGAGGGATTTATCCGCCTCAGGCGGATTCAACCCCTCCCCTACAAGAGATTTTCGATACTAAACGCCAAGAGGGGGCCGCCAGGCACCGACTCGGAAATGCGCACGTCATGGCTTCGGGAGCTTGCGCTTGCCTGTGGCATACTCGGATTTCCCCCATTCCACCCATTTGCCGTCTTGGCTCACCAGCTTGGTGACTGGAGCGAGCTCCGTCTGTCCGTTCTGGTCAAAGGTGGTGGTGCCGAGAATACCGTTGTATTTGATTCCCCGAATGGCCTTGGCAATGGCCTCCTTGTCGTTCGGCCCGACCTGTTTGATGGCTTCGAGAATGATGTTGGCCGCCTCATAGGCGTAGATGCCATAAGCGCCCATGGGTTCCTTGTATCCCTGATCGTCATAGGCTTTCTTGAAATCGACGCCGCCTTTCATCTCGTCCAGATCAAAGCCGGGTTTGGTGATGATCACGCCCTCTGCAGCCTTGCCGGCCACTTCGTTGAATTTTTCATCCGCGAGACCGGAGACGGCACAGAAAACCTTGTTGATCCCGAGCTTCTCCATCTGGCTCCTCGACAGAGCCCCTTCCATGACCACGCCCCCAAAGTAGATCGCCGAGGGATTCAGGCCCTTGATTTTGGTCAGAATGGGCCGAAAATCTGTTGTCCCAGTGGGCACGGCGTCCACTGAAAGGATCTCGGCCCCGTCTTTTGCAGCCAGCTCTTTGAAGGCCTTCGTGTTTTGTTCACCGTAATCGGTTGTATCGGAGATGATGCTGAACTTCTTGTATCCTAGGGCCTGAATGACCCACTTGGCAAAGGGGACGTTTTCCTGAACGAGGGTAGGGCAGTTTCGCGTCACTTCAGGGTAGTTATAGTCAGTGACCGCGGGGCTAATGGCTCCCCACACGATGAAGGGCACCTTGAAAGAATGAAAGGTGTGGATCGTAGCCAGGGCGCACGAACTGTTCCAGTGGCCGCTGGCAGCCACCACCATCGGGTCGGATACCGCCTTCAGCGCTGCTGAGACAGCCACAGCGGGATCCGAGGCATCGTCGAGAGCGACCATTTCAATGGTGAAGGGGAACTTCCCGGATTTGTTCGCCTCCTTGATGGCCAGATCAAAACAATTTTTCGCCCCGTTGCCCTGGGCCGCGTTCGCGCCGGTGAGGGGGCCGAGAAAGGCGATCTTAATGGTTTTTGCCGAGGAAGGAATGACAGATACACACAATACAAAAGTCAGACAAACGAGAAAAGACACCATGCCGAATTTCAAAAGACTCTTTTTCATTGTTCTCCCTCCTTACTCTAAAATGCAGTTATGATTTGAGGCAGCCCCCAATTGGGGAGGACTCCAGTCCGACCACGAGAGTCTAGGAAAAAGGATAGCCAAAGTCAAAAGTTTTTCAGCCGGATTTCCGGGGCTCGAATAGGGTCACCAGAGAGTAACCACCCTCGGGACGAGTATTCCCAAACAGCTTGGAGCATCCACCTTGTGGGGCGTCACTGTTGATCACGCAAGCCCGCAGAGCCTTGCCGATCAGAGTGGGCTTGAAATCCCGGGTACAAGGGTCAGTGGTCAATCCGGCCGTGCTGGCTGCTCCTCCAGCTCCACCGCCTGAGCATTGTCTTGCCCCTTCTATATTGACAAAGCGATTTCATATGGGCTATCAGGTATTGCCCATATGCGGGCCAAGGGATAGTCGGCCGCAAATGGAACCGTTGTCTGCCGCTGCCCGGCAAAGCTAAATCAAACCGGAGGGGTTCAATGAGGATCGAGAACGTGCTCTCATGTACAGCGATGGCAGGATATTACAACAAAGATCTTGCGGCGATAAAGGCGGGCGCAGTGCCGGACGGATTCGTATTTCGGAGCGATCCGATGACGCCCGGTTTCAAGATGATCACCCAACCCGGGGAAGCGATTTCCGTGATACTCGTCCTGAGCGACGGACAAATCGCCTTCGGGGATTGCTTCGACGTTGTTTTCGCCGGAGCCGCCGGGCGAGATCGCGTTTTCAGAGCCGCTGAGCACCAGGATGTCATCCAGGGAGAAATCGCCGATTTCCTAAAGGGGCGATCCATCAATGGTTTTAAGGAACTCGCCCAATCGGTGGAAGAGTTAACGGTCCATGGAAAGAGGCTGCATACGGCGGTACGGTACGGAGTAACACAAGCGATTCTGGACGGTGCGGCCAAGGCCAATCATGCGACCATGGCGGAACTGATACAATCGGAATATGGTTGCCGAATGAGCGATCGACCGATTCCATTACTCGCTTGCACGACCAACGAAGCGAAATTGAATATCGACAAGATGATCGTAAAGAAAGTCCCTTATCTGCCGCATGGGTCTTCGAGCAACGTGCTTCGGGATCTCGGAACCAAGGGCGAGAAACTCATCGAATATGCTTCCTGGCTCACCCGGCGAATTCTTTCTCTCAGGGAGCCTGATTACAACCCCACGATTCATTTAGACGTATACGGAACGATCGGCGAACTCTTTAACCTGCAGATTCCTCAGATCGCTCAATTCATCGGCAGGCTTTCCGAAGAGTGTGAGCCTTTCTCTCTGATGGTGGAGACCCCGATCCTTGCCGAGAGCATGGAAAGGCAGATCGCATTGTGCAAAGATCTGCGCGGGATGTTGAGCGACCTCTCCATCCCTGTGAAGGTCGTCGTCGACGAGTGGTGCAATACCCTTGAAGATATCAAGTTATTCGCAAGAGAAAAAGCAGCGGATGTCATCCAGATCAAAACCCCTGATCTCGGAGGAATTCACAACACCGTGGAGGCTGTGCTGACCTGTAAGAAAATGGGAGTCGGTGCCTACGTGGGCGGCACTGTAAACGGAACCGACCAGTCGGCGAGGGTCAGCGCCCATGTCGCTTTGGCGACCCGGGCCGAATTCATGCTGGCTAAACCGGGCCAGGGGGTGGATGAGGGCTTGATGATCGAGTATAATGAAATGCAAAGAACCCTGGCGCTCGCCCACCATCGTTCTCAAAGATAGGGCTTGTATGCGCACCGATCCGACGATTGAGAGGTTGACCCGATTCGCCCTCGAAGCCGATTCGGAGGAATTTCCGCTTCCCGAGGAAAGTATTCAGTCGGCCGTTCGGTGCATGATCGATTATTTTGCGGTGACCCTTGCAGGGTCTGTTGAACCTTCGGCCACCTTGCTGGAGCTTTATGCCGGGAGTCAGCAAGGAAACGCTTCCATCATCGGCAAGCGGAGGAGAACATCGCTTGAGATGGCCGCTTTTCTAAACGGCTCGACAGGCCATCTCCTGGACTATGATGATGTGAAAGAAAACCTCGGTCATGGAACGGTCGTTATCGCGCCCGCCGTATTGGCTCTCGGGGAGAGTCTCGGAAAATCGGGACGGGAGACCTTGGCCGCTTTTGTGGTGGGGTTCGAAGTCGCCGCCCGTTTGGCGAACAGCGTCGAACCGGCCCATTCACAACAGGGATGGCATACAACGAGCACATGCGGGGTTTTCGGCGCTGCTATCGCGTGCGGAAAAATGCTCGGGCTCGATCAGGATTCCATGGCGAGCGTTTTTGGAATCGCCGCAAGTTTTTCCAGCGGTCTACGAAAGAACATGGGGACACCTGTCAAATACCTCCATGCCGGCCAGGCGGCCCAGAATGGGTTGAAGGCGGCGATGCTCGGTTCCTACGGGTTTTACGGATCTCGAGAGGTACTCTCCGGCAAGCGATCTTTCGGCGAGACCTTCTCCTCTCCTCCGGATTTCGAAAAGATCACCGAGGGACTGGGGGAGCGATTTGAGGTATGCGCCAACGGCTTCAAGCTCTATCCATGCTGCGCATCGGCACACACCGCGATTGACGCCGCACTCTCCTTGAGGGCCAAATGGCGCTTTCGGCCGGAAGATATTGAAGAGATCAGGGTCGGCACAGTTCCCATTGTGATCGACAATTTGGGATACCAAGAACCCGCGAATATCACCCAAGCGCGCTTCAGTATGCCCTTCTGCATATCGCTGGCGCTGACGGAAGGGCAAGTGACACTAGACAATTTTTCCGCAAACCGACTGGAGAGCACCGAAGTGAAAGATCTGATGAAGAAGGTCACGCTTCACCTTGATCCGGAAATGAAATCCTTGGGGTACCGTGGCACGGAAAACAGCCGGGTCACAATCATAACCGAGAACAAGCAGATCGTAACCGAACGGGTGGACGCTGCCAGAGGCCATCCCTTCAATCCTGCAGCCGAAGAAGAACTCCGGAACAAGTTCCTCCAATGTTCAAAACGCGCGCTTGAAGAGGTAAATGCGGTGAAATTGCTGGCAACCCTGGAAGATTTTGATCGACTCCCGAAGTTGCAACATCTGTTTTGTCTACAGGATTTCTTCTTGACATCAAAATCGAACTATAATACCCCCATGGATGCATAAAAAACGTGCATAATAATCAGTAATGGGCTTGCGGAGCCTCATGGATAGCGGTTATAGATTTACCCAATCCATATATATAAATCGTGTCCAGGAGGGCACGGCAAGTGAAGTCCGGTAAAGCAGAAATTCAAGCAAAATACCATAAAATTCCCGCGATTCGTTTTGAATATCAACAGCATTCATTCGTCACATGAAGTGAGGCAAGCGATGAAGATCACCAAAATCGAAATCATTCCTGTAGATTTGCCGTGTAAGAAAGTTTTGACCCTTTCGAGGTACGGCCGTCTCGGCGAAGGCAGGCCGTTCCAATTTGTTCTGTCCAGGGTCCATACGGATGAAGGTGTGGTCGGCGTCGGGGAATGCCCACCCCTCCCACCACTTTCCCCTGAGTCACAGCCTGTGATTGCTGAGGTTCTGAAGAATTGGCTTTCCCCTCACGTCATCGGAATGGATCCGTTCGAGATCGAGGCAATTTGGGAGAAAATGGATTACTATGCGCCCACATACTCCATGGCGAAGGCAGTAATCGACATTGCGCTCTGGGACATCATCGGTAAAACCCTGAATATGCCCTTGTATAGGGTGTTAGGTGGTTCAGCTCCAACGAAAATTCCGAATGTGGGGCTTATCGGGATTGGTGAGCCGAAGGAGGTAGCCGGAGTCGCCGAGAAACTGGTTTCAATAGGCTATACGGGGATCAGGCTCAAGATCGGTAAAGGCCACGATGTTACATGCGTCGCGGCCGTGCGTGAAGCGATCGGCGAACAGACCTCCCTGAGGGTAGACTGTAACCAAGGGTATAGGACTTCTGAGGCGGTTAAGATGATTCGGTCCATTGAGCCATACAACGTTGAGCTGGTGGAGCAACCGACAGCCTGGTGGGACTACAAATCCCTCGCCGAGGTAGCCAGGGCAGTTGATACACCTGTGATGCCCCATGAGTCCCTCTACCTTCAGTCTGATTTAAAGAACCTCATAGATGCAGGTGCGGTTGGTGTCCTTGGCTTGAAAACCTACAGGCCGTGGGGCGGCATTACAGGGGCAAAGAGAACCCTGGAGATGGCCAGAATCATGAACATACCATGTCTCTTTCACGACGACATCGAACTCAGCGTGAGCCTGGCTGCGGCAACGCATCTGATTACGGCATACAGGAATGTCATCACGTACAAATGCGAGCTATCCGGGTATCCAGAGTGGATAGGAGAGGACGTTGCTAAGAAACCGGTAAGATTTGATGACGGGTACGTGTATGTTCCGGAGGGACCCGGACTGGGAGTTGAGTTGGATGACGCCAAATTAGAGAAATATGCGAAGGGAATCATCACCCTTCCTTGACCTGCTTTGCGGGGGCCATTCAAATGTGACAGCGAAGTCCTATCTGACATGAAGTGAGGATAAACTTGTCCAAGAATAGACGTAGAAACTCGCAGCCTGATGATTATTCCGAATATGGAGTGAGATCCTTGATTTTGAAAAGACTTTTTATTGTGCTGTTGACGGCAATAGATCACGAGTAGCAAATGGGTGAAAAGGCCTGGTAGTATCTGGAACATAGCATTCGTGTGCTGTGAGTCATACCCCTTGTATTTCCAACCTGATTATCCTATTGACAGGTAGGTTGCCGGTCAGTATATTTCCTTTTTAAAAATGCGTATTCTTATCATCTCATCCTGAACCGGCTGCATGAAGAAACTAGATTACATAAGCGGCTTGTTTTTGCTCGTTTTTTCGATCGTCCTGTTCTTTTCGGCCAGGCAATTGGCGATCTGGGGACCATTCGGCCCAAGCAGCGGATTCTTCCCCACGATTCTCAGCGCGCTCTTGGCCATCCTCAGCCTCACCATCATCGCAAAAGCCTGGTTTCAAGCGGGAGGCGCTCAACAAATTCGGAAGGTCCTCGGCCCCAATAAGAAGAAATTTTCTTTTTATCTTTTTTCATTTTTCGCATTCAGCATCGTGTTCGGGACGGTTGGATACACGCTGACGCTCATCGGTTTCTTGACTTTCATCCTGAAATTCGTCGAAAGACAATCATGGAAAACAACGGTAGGAATCATCGTTATATGCGCAGTCGTTTCGCATTTTCTATTTGTGGAATTTCTTGCCGTTCAATTGCCTGAAGGCCCTCTGTCTTTTATCTTGAGAAGGCCCAATTAAGCAACCAAGAGAAAATCGTCATGTTCCACAATATCCTCTTAGGATTCAGTATCTCCCTTTCACCCCAGAATATCCTTTTCGCCCTGATTGGAGCCATCCTGGGGACGGTTGTGGGGATTTTACCGGGGCTCGGTCCGGGTGCCACGATCGCTTTATTGCTTCCGTTGACCTTTAAATTGGATGTCACTTCCGCCATCATCATGCTGGCCGGCATTTACTATGGTGTGGCCTATGGGGGAACGCTCACATCCGTTTTGATGAACATTCCGGGGGAGGGATGCACGGTTGTAACGTGTCTGGACGGTTACCAGATGGCGAGGAAAGGACGAGCAGGGGCCGCTCTGAGTATTGCCGCCATCGGGTCTTTCGTCGGAAGCACCGCAGGTATCATCGGGATTACTCTTCTGGCTCCCCCCTTGGCCAAGGTCGCCCTAAGCTTTGGTTCGGCGGAATTTACTTCTTTGATGATTGCCGGATTGACCCTGGTGACATACCTCTCCAGCAAGTCTCCGGTAAAATCAATCGCGATGGCGGTCGTTGGATTGATTCTCGGATGTATCGGCCTTGACCCGTTGGAAGGAAACGAAAGATTTACCTTTGGAAGCATTACCCTTCTCGACGGCATAGACATCGTCCCTTTAGCCATGGGGCTCTTTGGGATCGCCGAAGTGTTGTCGATGATAGACGGGAGCGAGGAGCAGATGGGCCTCATCGATTCGTCTGTGAAACTGCGCAGCCTTCTGCCCACCAGGCAGGAGTGGAAAGATTCGATCGGGCCTATCTTACGGGCGACCCCATTGGGATTCCTCCTGGGAATTGTACCGGGAGGGGGTGCCAATTTGTCCTCTTTCATCTCTTATGGCTTGGAAAAGAGGATTTCAAAACATCCGGAGAGATTCGGCACCGGATACATTAAGGGAGTTGCAGGTCCTGAAACGGCCAATAACTCCGGCACAGCCGGAGCCTTTATTCCGCTGTTAACCCTGGGCCTCCCTTTCAATGTCATCACGGCTCTTCTTCTGGCGGCCTTCATGATACACGGCGTCACGCCCGGTCCCATGATATTGGAAAAGGCGCCCGATGTTTTCTGGGGGGTAGTGACCAGCATGTACATCGGGAACTTTATGCTTCTGGTTCTCAATCTTCCCCTGATCGGTATTTTTATCAATATCCTGCGGATTCCCTATCCGATTCTCTCTCCCCTGGTTGCAGTGATCTGCTTTATCGGGGCTTTCAGCCTCGCTTATAATCCCGCGGATGTTTTCCTGATGGTGCTTTTCGGCCTCGTCGGGTATCTGATGAGGAAATTCGAGTACGATGCAGCCCCTTTGATCTTGGCTTATGTTCTTGGCCCCATGTTGGAGCGCTCCCTGCGTCAGTCGCTCATCTATTCCGACGGAAGCCTGGCAATCTTTTTCACCAGCCCGGTTTCCGCTGCATTACTCGGCATCGCCTTCCTGTCTCTCACGACGCCTTTATTACGAATGGTCTATCGGAATTTGAAAACTTATTTTTCGGAAGAATCGATCATTGATGCGTGAAAGGAGGTGAGATCCTCGATTAGGGAATTTGGTTTTTCTTGGGAAAGAAAAGAGTAGTTCAAAAGCCTGTTTGCATGAATATTGAAAGGAGGTAGGGGCATGAGACTAAGATTCTTCGGATGTCTGATTTTCGCCGCCCTTTTGGCAATGAGCTTCGGTACCAAAGCGGAGGCGGCCTTCCCGGACAGGACGATTACGATCCTTATTGCGGCAGCTCCCGGTGGTTCCACGGACTTGACCGCCAGAATGCTTGCCAAAAGTCTAACAGAGATACTAAAGGTGCCCGTCGTTGTTGAGAACAAGGTGGGAGGCGGTGGTTTCATAGCAGGGTCAGCCCTCTATAATGCTGCTCCAGATGGGTATACCCTCACAGTGTTTTACAGCAGCGCCTTTAATTTGGCCCATTTCTTAAGAAACCCGCCCTATGACATTTTCAAAGATACGCCGATTATGTCTTATGGAATCTATCCTTTCACCCTTGCGGTGAATGCGGACTCACAATGGAAAACATTCAAGGATTTCATCGACTATGCAAAGGCCCATCCCGGGAAAGTCAGCCTGTCGACTTCAAACCCCGATTCCATGGAGAACCTGCCCATCTGGATGCTTGAGGAAGAGTTAGGCCTCAAGATGAAACTGGTTCCTTATGAGGGAGGAGCGCCGGCAGTGGCGGCGGTCCTGGGAGGACACGCGGACGCCTTTACCGGGGTTGCCGAAGCTATTCCTTACATCCGGGACGGCAAGATGCGCGGTTTGGCCACCTATTTAAGTGTCAGGATGCCCGGTCTTCCGGACGTGCCGACACTGAAAGAGCTCGGATATAACATTGTTGTAGAATCCAGGCTCTCCGTTTACGGGCCTCCGGGTGTTCCGAAAGAGACGGTGAAAATCCTTCAGGATGCTTGCCGGAA
>JAHECH010000769.1 GCA_024641835.1 Deltaproteobacteria bacterium | reverse complement strand
TGAGGCGTATTGAACAAGCCCCTCTGGACGCAAAGATCGTCTATCTCTTCCTCAAGACGAACGCCAACTTCATGAATACTCCGGTATACGCCAATGTGAGGAAGCTCTATTCTTATCTCCTGGAGATTTTCGAGGAGGGGAAAAGAACAGGAGAAATGAAGCCGGACCTCAATCTTCAGTCGGCAAGAAACATCTTTGTTGGAACGATGGATCACATTGTCACCCGCTGGCTCCTGAAAGACATGTCTTATTCCCTTTTCGATAACCTGGACGATATCTTCGATCTCATGGTTTCAGCCTTTGTGCAGAACCATTCAAAAACTTCCTCTTCCCTCCAAGAGAAGGAAGCTGAAACGAATGGCAGGATCGGAGAAAAAACCGAGGACGTTGCGGGGCAGCAGAAGCTCGCTGATCCCGAGGATTAGCCCAGGCTCTGGACAATAGAGTGAAGCAGGGATGTTCTTAGAAACGATCAAACAGTGAAGCTTAGAAGGAGGTTAAGAGATGGCGAAATTGCTTTTTGAATGGGACTATTCAAAGTACCCAGGGGCAAAGAAGTACCCCCACCTGTTCAAATCGATTCAAATCGGCAACCTGATGATCCCGAACCGGATCATATACGCTGCCACAGAAGAGAACCTCAACAGCCATGATGGGTTTGTTACGGATGCGGACGTCGCTTATATCCAGAACAGGGCGCGTGGGGTCGTGGGCGGCATCATGTTCATGCAGGGCGTCTACATGGATGAGGCACGCAAGGGCCAGGGATATGTGGGCCAGGCTGCTTGCTGGCATGACAAGTTTATTCCCGGCCTGAAACGGCTTGCCGATGCGATTCATGAAGAAAGAGCGGTTGCCGGATTCCAGCTCATGGACTGCGGCCGTGTGGGTGCTGTGGATGTGGCCTTCGGGCATGGCCCGTCTAACGTTCCCCAGCGACTCAGAATCTTCAGGCCCATGCATGAAATGACCAAGGCTGAGATCAAGGAGATGGTCCAGCAGCACCTCGATGCGGCAAGACGGGGTCTCGAGGCCGGCTTTGATGTGATCGAGATTTCCGGGATCGTGGGTTACCTGATTTCCAACTTCGTTTCCAGCTACACCAACCGAAGGACCGATGAGTACGGCGGGAATATTCAAGGCAGAATGCGCGTTGTCGTGGAAATCATTGAAGGTCTGAAGAAACTCTGCCCGCCGGAAGTTCCCGTTGGAATCCGCCTGTGCGCCGAGGAACTTCTTGACGACGTGCGGGGCAATACGGCTGAGGAGTCCATGGAGTCTTATAGAATCGCTGAAAAGGCGGGCATTGATTACCTGAGCGTCACCGCAGGATGGCAGGAGTCCATTGTACCGGTGATCAGCCGTGACGTCCCCCAGGGAAGCTGGCTCCATCTGGCAAAGAGAGCGAAGCAGAACCTGAAAATCCCCGTGGTGATGGCTTACAGACTTTTCGATCCTAAATACCCCCATAGCGCGATTGAAAAGGGCGAACTGGATATGTGGAAGATGTGCAGGCCCATGATCGCCGACCCGTTCCTGCCCAAGAAGATTCTGGAAGGGAGAGAGGAAGACATCCGATGGTGTGTGGCTTGCAACCTCTGTCTGTCAAGGCTTTTCCGGGATGCACCCATGACCTGCTACATCAATCCCCTTTGCGCTCACGAGCATGATCCCAGGTATGCCAGCCCGCAAGCGGCTGATCCCAAGAAGAACGTCATGATCGTCGGCGCAGGACCCGCAGGTCTTGAATGCGCCTATGTGGCTGCCAGGAGAGGCCATGAAGTTCATGTCTACGATAAGAGGGACAAGCTGGGGGGTACACTCCTCGAAGCATCAAAGGCTCCTTATGGTGATGATGAACTCTTCACCTGCATCAACTATCAGAAAACGCAATGTGAGAAGGCGGGCGTTCAGTTCCATCTGGACGCCGAGGTGACAGAAGACCTGATCAAAGAGGAGCTCCCTGATGCAGTGATCCTGGCGACCGGGCCTGTTTACAAGAAGCTCGCCGTTCCCGGCGCCGAGACGGCGAACATCGTGAACGTTCTGGATGTCCTGAGAGGTGATGCCAACGTGGGCGATAACGTGGTTGTCTGGGGTAACAGAAAGCCCGGCATCGGCGTTGCTCTGTTCCTCGCCAAGCAAGGGAAGAAGGTCACCATGGTGGGCAAGGAAAAGAGCGCAGGCTTTGACATCAACCCATCCTTCAAATGGCGTTATATGATCTATCTCAGGCAAAACGGTGTCAAGGCGTACAATGACTGCAACATTGAAGAGATCGCAGGGAATCAGATGATCGTGAAGACCTATGATGGATACCGATTCCCGGTGAAGTTCGATACAGTAGTGGTCACTGAGAGGGTGGCGAATGAACAACTGAAGAACGTGGTCCAGGGGGAAGGGATCGAACTCTTTGTCATTGGCGATGCGCTCGTACCGCGCAACCTCTCCAGCGCGGTACATGACGGCTTTCATATTGGCACCAGAATATAAGGAGGTCAAACATGGCATTCGACGCGGAAAAAGAGATTACAAAATTGTGGGGTGATTTGCATAGCGCCCAGTCTGAAATCGGCCGGACCTACTTCAGGTGGAGGCAGGCAGCCCTTCAG
>JAHECH010000110.1 GCA_024641835.1 Deltaproteobacteria bacterium | reverse complement strand
GAGACAAAGACGTTCGGAGACGGACTACTTCTAGCCAAGGAACAGCTGAACTACTACGCAGAGAAGTATCCAGATTGCAGGACCATGGTCACCACGAACGGCTATCGATACTACGTATACAAAAAGGAAACCGACCGGTTCGATCTGAGATCCTATTTTAACCTCTTGGACATGAGAAGACATGACTATATTGAGAACCATATCCTAGGCGCGCTCGAAGGAGTCATCCAGATATCTAACCTTTGACGACATAGGGACCACATAACATGTGGTTGAAGCTGTCGCGTCGGACAAACCTGGAACAACATTCATATAGATCCGACCCGTGTGGTTCGCTTCGCCTTGCACCGCGCCGCTTAACCACGTCGTTCGGCAGGGATTAAAATGAAATTATCGCACCTTAGAACCGCATGTTACTTATACAATCAGTTTCTGTTAGGGCTGGGGTCGGGCCACGGGAAGTATCTGATATCGTTTAACATGCTTCTGGATTCGCATCCCAAAATGGGCCTATAATGCATTTTTTGAGGGCAAAAAGGCGGTTTTTTCGAGAGTCTATGGCAAGAGCAAAGCGACATTATATTCCGGGGTACATCTGACACATTACTCATCGATGCCATAAGAGGGAATTCCTCCTCAAGTTCTCAAAGGACACATACCTAGCCCAACCCCCAGGGAACAGGGACCCAGAGACCAATGTATGAGATACCAAATGTGAATCGGCATTGCCTTTTCCTGTAGAGAGGACCCACGGTGGCGTCATTTACGATAAATCGAGATCAGCTAAGAGACATCCTGATAAGAAACTGGATGACCCACGATGCTCTTTGGTACGGAGAAGTGGCTACGAAGTTCGGCATGGCCGAAGCAAGCCCCATGAATCTTCGGGTGTGCAGAAAGCTGGGTCGGATTGAATTCAAGCGGTTGATGAACCTGGTTAGAGCCCCGCTCCCAAAGAACTTCGAGGAGTACCGGGAAATGTTTGAGCTCGGAAAGGAGGTCTTTGTTCCAGAGTTCACAACCATTCACATCGATTATCCGGGCAACTGTCTGCAGGTTTTTGAGGTCTCAGACTGCTTTGCTCACCAAGGGATGAAGAAGCTTGGACTTCTTGCAGACTATGAGTGCGGCATCTTCGAGAGGATTGAGGGATGGTTCGACGCAATGGGGCTCAGATACACACGGAGTCCGGATCTTGGTCGCTGTCTCAAGATCAAAAGTGAAGAGTGCAGAGTCAGTGTACAGTTCCATTTCGACTGACGTCGCAGGATTTCCGATGGCGCGGTGAGTGCGCCAGTGGCATCAGCAATTCCCAAGTTCATTATCCCGCCGCCGTAAATCGTAATCGACATCCGGGTCTGGCAACTGCCGTTCGCGACCAACTCTGTCCGGAAGAGCCCGAAGGGGATCTGTTTTACCGTTGGATGAGCTTCCGTAAAGAAAGAGAAGCGTTAAAGGGGAAGGTTAGCGGGGAAAGGATGTGGAACTTTAAAACGACTTTTGTTACAACCTCGTTATCTCTTTCAAACTAACGGGGCAACTGAAGGCGGAAGATGTGAAGAAGTTATTGATAATCGTGGTTCTGGGGCTCGCGCTTTATGCGCTCCATGAGAGGAATCCCAGCTTTTTCAAATCCTTCACGGAGCAGAGCACCGGGAGTGATCAGCTTCTTGCGAGTGCGTATGAAAACAGGCAAAGCAACATACAGGTGGGAGGTTCTGGTGTGGTAGTTAAAATTTTGCCGGACGATTTGCTCGGTAGTCGACACCAGAGGTTCATTCTCAGACTATCCTCGGGTCAAACTATTCTTATCTCCCACAACATTGATCTTGCTCGTCGCGTTGATGCCCTTCGAGAAGGCGATACTGTTGAATTTTCCGGTGAGTACGAATGGAACTCGGAAGGTGGTGTTGTCCACTGGACGCATCATGATCCTGACGGTCGGCATAAAGCGGGATGGCTAAAACATAATGGCTCTGTATACCAATAGCCATATAACGAGATGTGACCCCCCCAGACATTTCCCATACTCTTTTGGAAATTCGTGCCTCCGCGCCTTATTCGTTCCGGTAGGTGCCAAAGGCACGGGAGGGAAAAAATCGAAGAAAAATCTCCTGGAGAGGAAGAAAAATGTCTGGTAGTAAATCGGAGAGTTTCGGGAGAGGAAGATGCAGCCAAGTCTGTTGTGGCGCTGCAACGGAAGAGGTGGCTGCATACATGACCAGCGGGAGGGCAAGAGAATGAACATGCGCGCGGATGGGAAGGTGGCGATTGTGACCGGCGCCGGTAGCGGCATCGGTACCGCGATTGCCCGGCACCTGGCCGGGCAAGGAGTTACGGTGGTAGTGGCCGACATCGACGCCTCAAGTGGGCCAGCCGTAGCCGAGCAAATTCAGGGGTACTTCGTGGCAGTCGATCTGCGGCAATCCGCCGCCTGCCAGGAGCTTGTTGACAGCACCGCGCGGCAGTTTGGCAGGATCGACATCCTCGTGAACAATGCGGGGTTCCAGCACATCTCGCCGATCGAGGACTTTCCTGAAGACGTGTGGGCATCGCTCCTGGCTCTGATGCTGACGGCGCCGTTTCTCCTGACGAAGCATGTATGGCCGCTCATGAAGGCGCACCGGTGGGGGCGGATCATCAACATAAGCTCAATCCATGGACTCGTGGCCTCACCCTTCAAAGCTGGCTATATCTCCGCCAAGCACGGGCTGATCGGCCTGACCCGTGCAGCAGCATTGGAGGGAGGCCAGTACGGCATCACGGTGAACGCGATCTGCCCAGGCTGGACCAGGACACCCTTGGTGGAGGGACAACTCCACGACTTGGCCCGTGCTCAAGGAGTGCCGTTCGATGAAGTCCTGGACCGTGTGGGACTATCGGAAGCAGCGATCAAGCGCCTGATCGAGCCGGAGGAGATCGCGGCGCTTGTGGGGTTCCTCGCGTCCGACGCGGGCGCGGCGATTACTGGAACCACCCAGGTTATCGATGCTGGCCTCACTGCTCATTGACCGACAGCGGGGGAAGGAGGGGCCACAATGCCGATGTGGAGAGCCGGTCGGGACGTCGGGGGAGCACGGTGGAGGTTGTGGGCCAGTTGCAGTTGGGCTGTGGGCTGTGGGCTGGGGTCGGACCAAGTCAACTATTTGAAATGCTGAAGGAAGGGTATGAAGAACGCCTCGCTTTTGGTGCTTAGAGCGCCATTTTTGCCATGCAAAATGGCCTTCTAAGAAAAAGCCATCCTATGAGTTGGGGATACTTCCGGTACCTTCAAAAGGTATTTTGGGGCATGAAAATGACGGATTAAGGTTTCATAATGCGTGTTTTCGGAGCGATAATAAACGAACGTGAACACCTAGCTTGGTCCGACGCGGCTAAGCCAATTTGGAGAATATTCGATGAAGATGAGCGATATACCTTTCGGAACCACCGATTGGTCAACCGTTGAAGCGACGGAGCACAAGGGTGAGACCGGAATGGCTTACTGGCGGACCCGTAATTTTGGCGATATCCGTGTGCGCATTGTCGAGTACACACCCGGGTACTTGGCAGACCACTGGTGTGTAAAGGGTCATATCCTGCTGTGTCTGGAGGGTGAATTGCACACGGAGCTTGAAGATGGTCGGAAACTCGTTCTAAAACCAGGCATGAGTTATCAAGTCGCTGACAAGGCCGAGCCACATCGCTCATTTA
This sequence comes from Deltaproteobacteria bacterium, assembly GCA_024641835.1. Classification (GTDB taxonomy): domain Bacteria; phylum Desulfobacterota; class DSM-4660; order Desulfatiglandales; family HGW-15; genus JAHECH01. Next base: position 5,924 of record JAHECH010000110.1, on the reverse strand, counting down.
CATCGGTCGGTGCCAAGCTCTTTATCGTTGATTGACAGCCATGCCTAACAATCGTGTCAATGGGACAGCGAAAAGCCATGCTCTGCTCTTGGCTGCCCTCTACGCGCAGCATTCGACGTGTGAGCGGGAGTGGTGCTAATCGGGTACTTCGACGAGAGCGGCACGCATGCCGGCTCAAAGAGCCTTGCCATCGGCGGCTTCGTGGGTCCTGAGAAGAGATGGCGCCGGTTTGAGCGTGAGTGGAGCCAGGAGCTGCCGTCCGAAGGCGTGCCCCACAAGCACATGAGCGATCTCGAGAGCTGCCGTGGGCTGTTCGCCTCGTGGGACAAGGTTCGGGCTCGGAGCTTTCAGGTGCGGCTACTACGTATCATCAAGGCGCACGCCACCTGGGGGGTGTCCTGCACCGTCATGCTCGACGACTACAATCAGCTCGTGCTGTCCGATGCCGACAAGAAGCTTCCGAAGAAGGTTGGCACCCCCTATGGCCTCTGCACCGTTGGGCGTTTGGCCCTATCCGGCGAGTGGGCGAAAAAGAAGCACCCGGGTGAGCCAATCCAGTTCATCTTTGAAAGCGGCGTGCCCACCACTGGGCCGGGTCGGACCCAATGCCATTAACTTAAGGAAAATCTCGTTGGTCCACACTGTCACCCTGGCGAATCCCGGATCGGGGTCCGGGACAGGCGCCGGGGTCCAGAGGAGTTAAAAAGACTGAATTCCGGGTTTCGTCGGAATGACGCTCAGGGCTTTCACATCACGGTCAGGGAGCTTAAGTTAACGGCATTGGGTCCAACCCGGGGGACGGGGGGACGTCGTCAGACGGACCTAGGGTTGGTACCAGGTAGAAGGGGGTAGTCGAATGGATGCTGCGATTTACGGTCTAATCGGGACGTTGGTTGGCGGTCTGATTACGATCATCGTGACAAATCTGAGCAACAGGAAGGACGTTAAGCTAAAGCAGCTCGAGTTTGGGGCTCAACGTGCCGAAGCTAATCGCATTTCACAACGTAACGAGCGGGATCGTCAGATCGAAAAGTACGTGGCATTTCTCGGGGCCTATCGCCAAGTGCAGGGAGCCGTCCTCGATATTGTCCTTCTCCTCGAACACCAGCCGGAGAAGTGGACAGCGACCATGAACGAAATTGTGGACTCCAAAGAGTTCACTGACGCCATCGGCAAGTTGAACGATGGTGTTGCTTGGATTGGCCTGCTGTCATCGGAAGAAACGGCCCATCGTCTCGCCGGTGAATTGAGTACGGCTCATGACGCAGTGTTCACGGAGCTGAGACGTGCTAAGAACGTGGCACTGGCTGGGCAGCAGCCATCTTTGGACGCGGTCAATGCCAAGAGAGCAGCTGCAGACGCAATCTTCGAGGAGTTGTTTCTGATTCTTCGCAAGGAGATTAAGGCTGTCTAACACTTGTAAGGCCTACTCTTGTCAAGTGAACTCTTCGGAGGTCATGGGACAGACGATAGAAGTCAGAGGGGGAATTGATTTTGAGAATGGTGGGTTGCTTGGTGTAAAATCTCATGTGGCTTCCTCCTTTGGCTTAAAGTGTTTTCTTGTGCAAGAGGCATTTTTGCATGCGTCAGGAGGAGAATTTAATGAGTATCAAGCGGATGGGGCAGAGAATCCCGTGGGCAAGCAAGCTTGCTTCGTGTCTTGCTCCTGATCCGCAGCGCGTTGGCTCTTGACCGCCACGTCGATGGCTCTCCTTGATAAAAGTCCGAAAACTGTTACAATCGGAGCATGAAGAAACGCGTATACATTGAAACGACCGTGGTGAGCTACTTCACTGCCCGGCCAAGCCGTGACATCATGGTTGCCGGTCACCAGGAGGTCACTCGCGATCTATGGCCTCAGCTTGTTGCCAAGTATGAGACCTATATCTCGGCCATCGTGTACGAAGAGGCGGGAAAAGGCGATCCTGACCAAGCCAGAATGCGACTGGCAGCAATTGAACCCTTCCCGATGCTCGACATTGACGACGAGGCTAGATTTCTTGCTGGTAAGATCATTGCGGGCAGGGGTATACCTGCCGATTATCCTGAAGACGCTCTTCACATTGCTGTGGCTGCGGTCAACGGTATCGAGGTTGTCGTCACGTGGAATTTCGCTCACCTGAACAACCCATTCACCCGAAGGATGGTGAGGCGAATTGTCGAAGGCGAGGGATATATATGTCCAGAAATCTGCTCGCCTGAGGAATTGTTGGAGGTTGACAAATGAAAGACCCTATTGTTGAGGAAGTGCGCAAGCATCGAATGGAGCATACTCGCAGATTTCGCGGCGATCTCGCCGCGATCTGTGCCGACCTGCGTTCCGTTCAGATGGCCTCCGGGCACAAGGTCGTTCGTCTTGCTCCGAGGAAGCCAGAGCCAACAAAGGCATCCACCCGGCGCCTAAAACCGCGCGGCTGATGCCTGGCGTATGTGGCGGGCATGGCACAGTACTTGTGGGGTGACCTGCCTTTGCTGAAGCTACGGCGACGCAAGAAAGTCTCCACGACAGAAGTGAGTTTATCCTTTCCCTGCAAAATAGTTCCGATGAGCGGCCAAGTTCAATAGTTAGCAGCATCCCCAACGCAGAGAGGGGGTAAGAGCGTCCGGCTTTGATAAAGCCGTTAGCTTGGGACGATCCCCAATTAACAATTCCCGTTGATCTAAGGAGAGAAACATGGAATGCACTCGCAGGGCTTTTATGCGGAACGTGGGCGTGGGAACCCTGGGTCTGGGTTTCGGGGTTTCTGTGTTCCCGGGAATTTACCAATATGCTGAGGCCCAGACGCAAACTCAGGGGCATGACGTTCACATGAAGGGAACGATCAATTTCAAAGGCTTCATTGCTAAAGAAGTCACCCCGAACGATGAATTTTACATCACTTCCTATTCCCCGAAGGTCCCGGACATTAGCCTGGATAAATTCCGCCTCAGGGTCGAGGGCCTGGTTGAAAATCCGTATGCCCTGACCCTCAAAGAACTGGAAGCAATGCAGGACAAGCGAGGGTATGTGACCCTGGAGTGCATCGGCAATCCCGTCGGGGGAAATGCTATCAGCAATGCCCTTTGGGATGGGGTCACGCTCAGAAAAATTCTTGAAAAAGCGAATCCCAACCCGGGCGTCATCAAAGCGGCCTTTTTTGCTGCCGAAGGCTATACCGATTCCATCCCCTATGAGTTGGCGCTTTCCGAAGAAGTGTTCCTGGCCTTCCGCATGAACGGAGAGCCGCTGCCCCCGGAGCATGGATATCCGCTGCGCGTCATCGTACCAGGGATATTCGGCATGAAAAATGTCAAATGGCTGTCCAAGATCGAGCTGGTGAATTACGATTTCAAGGGGTATTGGGAAAAAACGGGCTGGTCGGATGAGGCCGTCATCCCGCAGATGTCGGAAGTCCTCATGCCCATGGATGGTAAACGCATTCCCCCCGGACATTATGTGATCGGGGGCATTGCTTTCGGCGGAAGGCACGGCATTAGCCGGGTCCAGGTCTTCGTTGAAGGGCAGAACTGGCAGGAAGCGGAGTTAAAGCCACCCGTTTCCAAGTGGGCGTGGACTTTGTGGCGTTGCGAATGGACTCCGACCCGCGAAGGAGATTTCTCAATCCGGGTGCGCGCTTACGACCGATCCGGGGAGCCACAGGAATCACCGTCGCTTCTGGGAAGGGTCCTGGGTAGTTATCCCGACGGGGCCAGAGGCATCGAGACTATTCATATCACCGTAGAAAAGCCCTGACTTCCCTGCCTGGTGAAAATAAGGGAAGAGGGGCGCCCGCGCACAATCTTGAACTCAAGGGAGTGATTTGTGAAAACCATCGGTCTCATCGGCGGCATGAGTTGGGAGTCTTCCATCGAGTATTACCGCATCATCAACGAAACGGCCAAGACCAAATTGGGCGGCCTGCATTCGGCCAAAACCATCATGTATTCGGTTGATTTTGCAGAGATCGAACCCTTGCAGAACCAGGCCAGATGGGAAGAAGCGGCTCAGCTCATGGTGGCGGCAGGACAAAGCCTTGAGCGCGCCGGAGCGGGTTTTGTCGTTCTCTGTACCAATACCATGCACAAGCTGGCGGATGAGCTTCAGAGGAATATCCGCATTCCTCTTCTCCATATCGCTGATGCGACTGCCCAAAAGATAAAAGCCGCCGGTCTCCGAAAAATCGGCTTATTGGGCACTCGCTTCACTATGGAACAAGACTTTTATAAGGGTCGCCTGATGGACAACTATGACCTCGAGGTCCTCACTCCGGACAGCGGAGAATGCGAGACGATACACCGGGTCATCTATGATGAGTTGTGTCAGGGGATCGTCAAGCAGGAGTCGCGAGATCAATACCTCACCATCATGGAAAAGTTAGTTCAGGCAGGGGCACAAGGAATTATTTTGGGCTGCACAGAAATTGAGTTGATGGTCCATGATGGAGACAGCCCGGTTCCGCTGTTCCCTACGGCGAAGATTCATGCAATCGCGGCAGTGGAATACGCGCTGGCATAGAGATTCACGTACAGCGGCGTACCGGCGCCCGGCGCAAAAAGGAGAGATGATGTCTGAGCCCCAGGAGGTAGACGGAACCAAGAGATCCGTTGAACACCAGCCCTCGGGAACGGCCCTGGCGACTGCCACCGTGCGGGCTCTGGCTGCACATGACGAGAGGGAAGAGATCAGAGGGTCCGACTACCTCGCCGAGATATTCCTCCCCGAAGATAAAAAGGCCCCGCTCAGAGACCTTAAGGTGCGGCAGTGGGTGATGAAGAACAAGGTAGCCCCCGGTGCTTACGAGTTCATGATCGCTCGAACAGCGTTCTTCGACCATGTCGTAAGAGATGCGTTGCTGCGGAACATGCCTCAAATCGTGCTCCTAGGAGCGGGATACGACAGCCGGCCTTACCGTTTCAAGGAGCTTCTCAGGGAAACCAGGATGTTCGAGCTCGACGCACAACCCACGCAGCTTCGCAAGAAGGAAGTGCTCGCGCGAGCCGGGATTCCCATGCCAGACCATCTAACCTTTGTGCCCGTTAATTTCAACAGGGATAACCTGGAGGACGTCTTACCTGCGGCCGGCTTTTCCAGGGGTGAGCGGGCACTCTTTGTCTGGGAAGGTGTCACCTACTATCTGCCGGCAAAGGTTGTTGACAACACCCTTGGCGTCATAAGAACCATATCACCTGCCGGCAGCTCCATTTGCTTCGACTTTGCCTCTCTTTCGGCTGAGGCGCTGAGCGAAGAGGGGGCCAAGAAGCTAAGAGAGCATATGAAATCCAAATACGCAGCCGAACCGACTAAATTCGGGATCCCCCAAGGCAAGCTCGGGTCATTCCTGGCTGAGCGGGGCTACGCAATCATCGAGCATCTGAGTGCATCGGAAATGGAAGCGAGATACCTTACCCTACGAGACGGCTCAACTGTAGGGAAGGTGCCCGCACTTTTCTCTCTCGTCCATGCGGCCCTGGCAGGCTAGTATCACGTCTCGGAAATTCATTGATTTAGTATTACTAGGAGGCTTGGGTCGGCCCTGAATGCGGGGGGCACGTCATTGAATTGTTGAACTAACGGTATGCACTGTTCTTGATAGTTCCGCTGCATGCCAAGTGTGGGCAGACGTGATACTTCGGGTGGGGTGGACCATATATGATTCGCGGGATTTGACGCCGCCCCAGCTTCAAAGGCAACCAGGATCGAGAGGACTTCCCGGAGCGTGTGGGTATTGGAACGTGCGAGAATTAGGAATGACCCTAATGGATGGGGCGAAGCGAATGCCGATGTCTCCGTCGGCTGTGAGTCACACTGTTATTAAGGAGAGCAACATATTGTTTGCACTTTTGCGGGGCATAGGCATTTTCTTTCGTTCCAAGTCTCCCGGCCCTGACCGCCCGAGGCGGCCTGGTCTTTTCAGTGACTTATCCATGGGGGAGTTCTGCCCCCT
>JAHECH010000109.1 GCA_024641835.1 Deltaproteobacteria bacterium | reverse complement strand
CTTGCCCGGTGGTTATATGCTTCGGACAGGATCTGATCCTCTATACTTTTTCCACCATTTCTCTCCCTTGGGGGGTGTCTGAGCTGGACGCGGCAGGCTACCTCAGGGGAAAACCCATCAAAGTGATCAAAGGGAAAGCCACTGGGCTTCCCATCCCTGCCACCGCGGAGATTGCCGTGGAAGGTTTCGCGCCCCCGCCCTCTCAAGACACACGAATGGAGGGGCCATTTGGAGAGTGGACCGGATACTACGCTTCCGGCAGAAAGACGGAGCCCGTGATCTATGTGAAGAACCTTTACTTCCGTAACAATCCAATCATGTTTGGACAGCCCCCTGTCAAACCGCCGGCCTTCTTCTGGTTTCCCATTCCGATTCACACTGCCGCGACGCTGTGGGATCGTTTGGAAAAGGCGGGTGCCACTGGCATCAAGGGCGTTTATGTTCATGGGCCGGGGAATCGTGTGATCGGCGTCATTTCTCTGAAGCAGAGCTACAACGGCCATGCCCGTCAGGTGGCCACCCTGGCTGCTGCCTTTTTGCACGGTGGATCATGCACGGGAAGATATATCATTACGGTGGATGATGACATTGACCCATCCAATTTAGACGAGGTCCTCTGGGCTGTCTCTACAAGGGTCAGTCCGGAAAGATCGATAACGATTGTGCCGGGATTTCTGACCAGTTCGCTGGATCCCACGCTCTCGCCAGAGGAACGACAACGAAAAGAACTAACTACGGCGAAGGTTTTCATTGATGCCTGCTGGCCCTATCACTGGAAGGATGCGATTCCACCGGTCATCCGTTCCTCTCAGGAATTGAGGAATCAGATCCTCACAAAATGGAAAGACCTTTTTCAAGAAATCTAACAGGGAAGCACACAGAAGAAAGCCCCCGGCCTAGAAAGTCGTCAATCTTTGAGACAGGAGAGGTAGACGATCATGGTGATGGAAGTCAAATGGTGCGGATTTGATTTTGGTCAGTGTATCCAAAATCCCGGCGGATTGAGAAACCCGCTCGTCTTTGGAGACATATACAAAGAATTGGGGAAGCCGGAGCTGATCCCCGACAAGATTAGAAAGTACCGAATACTGAAGGAGAAATACGGAAGTTATGGCCGGATCAAAGAAGGGCACCGTGACGAGATTCACTCTTTTGTGCTGGATGATGATCCGAGGGCTGTTGAGCTTTTTTTTGAGAAAGAGCAGGAATACCTTGCTCTGGCAGAGGGAGTGGTGGACGCCCTTGAGTATCTCCGAGCCGAGAGCATTGAGCTCCAGCTCGTCTCCGAAATGAAAAAGACCCTCGGACCTGTTGGGACTGACTTTATTTCCGCATTTCTACGAAGAACAGGCCTCGTCAACTATATAAAACAGATGATTACTCCACAGGGTAAGGTCAATCTGGAAGATAACTCCCTCGACACAAGATATAAGGGGTCCTCTAAAAAAAACGGCACTCTCTATGATATTCTGGCCCGGGAATTGGAGGAAAAGGGAATTAAACCTCATGAGGCGGTAATGGTGGGCGATAAACCAGAGACCGATATCGATCCTGCTCACGATCGAGGTTTCAAAACCATTCAATACACAGGGTACATAGACGTGGGAAAATCCAAGGCAGACGCTGTCCTTGCTTCTTTTCATGAGCTCAAAACACTCCTGAGAAAAAAGAGGTGAAGCCCATGTCACAAAGGAGACCGCACAAAATTTTTGTCGAATTTGAAGACCGGTCAATATGTGAAGCCCCTTTTGAAAGTCTACCAGAGACGCTTCAACTGGACCTTATGAGACAACCCTTTGCAAGTAAACCGAGCCCGGAGCCTGAAAAAGAAAAGTTCCTTATTCTGGAGTGGGATGACGGCTGGAAAGAGGTGATCCGGGTTGATAACACTTGCACAGAGATTAATCGGTATTACGTCATCAGCCGTGTAGAGCACGTAGGCCGGCTTTCAATCCACAAACAAAACGACTACCCCGAGCTGATCGAAATCATAAGGAGGCCTTTGAATCTAAAGAGAATAACCTTTGCCGACACTTTTGAAGTCACCCTGCAAAGGTCAGACAGGGAAGGAGAAAAAACGGATCATTTCTTTGCCTTGACCAAAGAGGGAAAGCCACGCCCCAATATGATGGATACCTTCAAGGCAACTGTTGAACAAGAAGGTGTAGATTTGCGGGCTATGAAATCCATGCTACCCGACAGACCACTCGAACCATACGAAAAAATCAGGAAGGCACTGGGTATCAAAGCGGGTGTGCGACAGCAGGATCTCGATGATTTCATAGCCTTCCTCGTCAAGACGGGATATTAAGCCCACGTTATCCCCGAAAGGTTCGCTGCTAACGGCGGTTGCCCACATCACTTTGCCTGCTCTGTGACAGGGTGATGAGGCTTTTTCTTCAAAACCGAGTCTCACCGGCCGGCTCGCCCGAGGCGGGCTGGTCTTTTCAACGGCTTAAAGACCGTCCGAGGTAATCCTACGCCACATCAGGGTTAACCATCCAACTTCTCCGGGAACCCTTTTTGGAGCGCTGGGGAAAGGTTCTGAGTTCACGTGGAATATTCGCCGAAGACCCGATCCAAATCGTCATCTTCCACATCGAAGACGGAGTTATTGGGGGCCAAAGCCTCGGAGCGCATGAATTCAGGCAGCCGATCCTGGCCGGGCCCGATCCCCGCAGCCTGGTTGAAGGTTCTTTCTTTCCAAAGCGCCTCCTGGCCTATCCGCCGAACTTCCTCTGCGCTGGGGGCCGTTCCTGTCAGAGCGCCCATGAGACGGGCGAACAAATCATATTCATTACGCAACCCCGTGAACTGACACAGCCCGAGGCTGTCGGCGATTGCCACATTGATCTGAGCATTTCTGGAACGCTCTGTGTGCCCTTCCTTGGAAAGGAGTTCATCTCCGCAACTGAGCTTCTTCGGGATCAATGACAACGGCCTTGAGCCCTTTTGAACCCATAACAGCACCAAGACCGCCCCGACCTGCGTGGCGGCAGGGCCTGCCGTTTGTGTCAGTGACAGCGATGGTTGCGGCTGCCATCTTCATTTCTCCGCATGGGTCCATGGACAGGATCACCACCTTATCACCGAAACGTTTCTTCAGGATCTCCACCGTTTGGTAGTTTCCCAGACGATGCAATTCCGGCACGTCTATGAGTTCGGCCGATCGATGACGAAGCAGAAGCAGCTTGAGACACCCTCCAGGCGACATCCCCCTGATCACCACCGCGCCAATGCCCAGTTGAGCCAAGCTCATTCCGGCCATCCCCCCCACATTGGACTCTTTGATCCCCCCTGTGAGAGGGCTCTTGCCGGATGCGGACAGGCGACTCGCAGTCGGCATTGATGTGCCTGCAAAAAGACCCGGAGCAAAAACGAGCAGGCTGCGAGGGCCCAGAGGATGACAGGTGGGAGGCACCTCTTGAAGGAGGATGCTGTCTGCCAAAGCCCGTCCTCCAAGCCATTTAGCATTCTCCGGCAGATCGGTCCTCAGAATTGTCCCTTTTTCAAGGTCAACATCCATTCGTATTCCCATGAACGCCTCCTTATTTGAATTACCGCTGTCCAACTTTTATGAAAACCATGCTGCAACCCAGCCTCTGGCCGTGCTTTCTTTTGCCGTAAGTTCCGATGGGGAGGCAAGCCGAATTTCTTGATCAAGATTCGACCATCAAGTATAATCAGTCCTCAAGGGGCTGCTGCCCAAATCCTCCAGCGTCAGCAACTGAACCATAAGCAACCCCTTGGGCATAAGGGCATAGCGGAATAAGGCGTTTTCTGAGATGCCTGGCGGGAGGGCGCTGTCCATTTGACTTATCCATGGAGGAAACGGCAGCCCTGAGCCTGTCGAAGGGAATGCGGCGGGGGCAAAACTCCCCCCCGTAGATAAGTCGTAAGAAAAGACCAGCCCGGAAGCCCCGGTATTGAAGAAAAGGCCTCGTCAACCTGGCCTGAATGGCCACACGATGATTTGAACAACAGCCTGTCAAGAAACTGCTTTCACTTCGCATCTAACTTGAAGAAAGAGGAGGAAGCTATGGAGTTATTTGCAGCAATCAAAGGAAGACGAAGCTGTCGCGATTTTTTGGAAGACCCGATCCCGGATAGCGACCTCCACGAGATCCTGGAAGCGGGCACGTATGCACCTTCACCAGTGAATGCCCAACCTTGGGAATTCATTGTGATCACAAGCGGAGCGGTGAAGGAGAGAATTTTCTCAGAAGCGGACCGGTGCCGACTATGGGCCATGGAAAAAACCGGGTGGAAATGGCTGGGGAAATACCAGGTAAACTTCCTGAAAACCGTGCCCGTGATCGTCGCTGTGATTGGGGACCCTGAGAAAACCGGCGTTGACATGTTCCAGGAGGAGGGCAGGGTGGGGTACCAGCATGCCTGCGCCGCAGCGATTCAGAACGTTCATCTCGCTGCTCATGCTCTAGGCTACAGCACCCTGTGGTTTACTCTGTTTGACAAGAAGATCATGCGGCAGATCCTTGGCGTGCCTCTGGAAAAGATGCCTCTTGCGATGGTGTGCCTTGGAAGGGCTGCTTCCGAGATCCCTGCGGTGCCGCGAAAAGAGTTGAAAGAAAAGGTACGTTACATCCGGTGATCGCTGTGCTTCTTGGATGACTTGTTCTGGGAGAACGGCTTGATCGGTTCGTGGTCTTATCAACAGCAGTGATATTGTTGGGTGTGGTGCTGGTGAAGTCATCAAGAGTTTAGTCACGTACAAGACCCTTGCCAAGGACAAACGACGGCGAGAGTTATTGGAAGAGGGAATGTGTCATGGAAGAGATCATTCGATTGACCCGAGATTTGATACGATTCAAATCCATGCATTCGAAACCCGATGAAATCAGGGCATGTGCCGAATTCATAGAGCACATGCTCTCCATGTGGGGCATCAGCTACACACGTTTCGACCGGGTAAACATCCCGTCTATTTTCGTCTTGCCCGAAACCCGTTTCGCTCCTGTGCTCCTCATGAGCCACATCGATGTTGTGGATGCTCCTGATGAACTTTTCTCGCCCGTGGAAAAGGAGGGAAAGCTTTTTGGCCGGGGAAGCATCGATGACAAGTACGCTGTCGCCCTGTCGCTTGTGTTGCTGAATGATCATTTCCAGAGACTTCGTAACCAAGGCAAGAGCCAGGATTCTTTGTCCTTTGGTTTGCTCATTACGGAGGATGAGGAGGCGGGAGGGCATCATGGTGCAAAGGAAGCGCTCAAAGAGATAAAAACGGATTTCTGCATAGCTCTCGATGGAGGCCATCTACGAAAGATCGTGCAGAAAGAGAAAGGTGTTCTGCGGTTAAAACTTGTGAGCAGGGGCAAGGCCGCTCACGGAGCAAGGCCCTGGATGGGCGAAAACGCGATCGAAAAGCTCGTCGACGATTACGTGAAGATAAAATCCCATTTCCAGGAATCCGGCGCCGAGCACTGGCATAAAACCCTCAACTTCAGCATTGTTCACGCAGGGAAGTCGGTCAATCAAGTACCGGATTACGCGGAGGCCTTATTCGACATCCGCTATACGGAAAACGACGATATAGATGAGGTGATCCGGAAAATCCGGAGAGAGATTCAGGGTGAACTCGTGGTGCAAACAAAAGAGCCGCTCTTTTGGGGAGGAGAGCCTCCTTACCTCAAACTCCTTCTGGAGGTGGCAGAAGGCGCGGAAATCGGTTTTGAGCACGGAGCGAGTGATGCCCGTTTTCTGAGGGAGCATGGTATGGAGGGGATTGTCTGGGGTGCGGATGGGGATTTGAGCCAGCACTCCACAGAGGAGCATGTCAACATTGAAAGCGTTTATTCCCTCTATGGTCTGCTGGATGAGTTTATGAAGCGCATCGAGCTGAAGGCAAGACTGGTCGAGCCCTAACGCGACGCGTCCCAAATGATAAGTCCACCGGCAGCGGGGAGCACCCGAACCTCCCAAATCCACCGTCTAATTCATGCAGCCAAAGCGAGACTAGGGTTTTCAAGGAATCCTGATCACCATCAAGGCGTCAGATGCAAGGCGCCGACGAGTGACGACTGAGGCGTATGCGGCAATACGCCGCAAGCCTGCCCCTGCGAAAGCAGGGGGAGGAGCGAACGCCTGCCCGCCTCGGGCAGGAAGGCAACGCCGCAGATGATGCCTTGATGGTGAATCAGGGAACCTGAGGCTGCCTTGACATTCAAGACCATTTGGCCTATCCTTCCACTATCCACACACTGGCTTGAGTTCAATCTGAAAGAGAGCTAAGGCGATGCTCCTCATTCTCTTCCCTTTGACAAAAAGGGGCTAGAGGGCTAGAGAGGGGTTCGGAGCGAAGTGGCCATGCGGTTCCAAAAAGAGGAGCTGAAAAGAGGAAGCCATTATGAAAATCAAGTCATTCATGATTTCTGATCCGATTACGATCACTGAAAAGGCGACCATCAACGAAGCCATAGAGATTATGAAAGCGAATTCCATCCGCCATCTGCCTGTGGTCGGAGAAGAGAACTTGCTGAAAGGGTTTATAACCCTCGCAGATCTCAAGCTCGCGCTCATTCCCTCTATGGTAGCGGGGCTTTCCCTAGCCGATGTGATGATTATAAATCCAATTACAGTGGATCCCAATAGCGACATTGAAATCGCGGCCCAGCTCATTTACAAGTATAAGATTGGCGGCATTCCTGTGGTGAGAAAAGGAAAGCTCGTGGGTATTATTACCGAATCCGACCTGCTGAGAGCCTTTATTGACATGATGGGCATCTTGAATGCGAGTTCTCGCATTGACGTCGTGATTGGAAGCGAGCGAGCTCTTTTCAAGAAGGCATTGCAGGTTATTGTGGAGAATGGCGGGGAAATTATTAATGTCGGAATGTCGCCCCTCCGGGCCCGGAAGAGGACCTATTCTTTTCGCCTTGCGCCCTGCAGCACAGAGGCGCTCAAGAGAGCGCTGGAAAAAGATGGATTCAGAGTCGTCGCAGCCATGGATTAGGTTTGGAGAGAGCTTCAGGGGAGAGGACATCCCTTCATCTACCATTTCGATTTTGCGCAAGCTACTTCCTAGAGGGTCACCTTGTCGAGGAAGTAGGAAAATGTTAGAGAAAATGTTGCCATGCATGTCCTTGAGGAAATCCCGGTGATGCTGGACCATACGGAGATCCAGGGAAATTTTCGAACCGGGAGCACCGAATGGGCGAAGCGGCTTGAGCAACTTGTGGAGACGGTCCAACCCTTGGTCTTTGCCAAGGCTGTTTACAAGATTGCCTATGTTGATTCGAGACGTGCGGATGGGCTTGACATCGATAGCGTTCGTTTCACAAGCAAAGTCCTTCGGAAAAACCTGGATGAAGCGAGGCGGGTTTTCCCCTATGTCGTGACGATTGGGAATGCCCTGGAAGACAAGATGAGATTATGCACAGACGCATTGGACCAGTATTTTCTCGATACCGTGGGGACCATTGCTGTGGTGAAAGCGCGGAACCACCTGGAAGAGCATTTGCGTTCCAAGTTTCATTTAGAAAGGCTTTCCTTCATGGGTCCCGGTTCACTGCCTGACTGGCCCATCCAAGAACAAAGACCCTTGTTCGCGCTTCTCGGAGACGTCGAAGGCGCCATCGGTGTGAAGCTCACACAGACGCTCCTGATGAGCCCGCTGAAATCCTTGTCAGGCATCTATTTCCCCACACAGGTCCCTTTCTTTTCATGCCAGCTTTGCCCTCGAGAAAATTGCCCCTCGAGAAAAGCGAAGTACAGCGAGATGCTTGCGAAGGAATACGGGATAGGATAGCGTCTAGGGCTTGTGAGAGCTCTTAGAGAAAAGATAGCTTATGACCACACGTCCTCGGCATCATACTTTGGACTGCTGAGAAGGATTGTCATTCTAAGGTGAATTCAAATTGAACCGAAGCAATGGGTTCCGGCCGGGAGTTGAATGTCCTGTCCATAAAAGTGACCCGGTCGTTCTCGTCGAGCAAAATCAAAGTCGACGAACGGGTCCCGTAGGTCGGGCTCGTGATGTAAACCGGGGAAAGGATCCTCTCCCATTCTATTCCCACGCCTGTCTCGGGAAGCACATCGTCGGGCGCTATGGAGCGATCCCTGAGGAGCTCGAAAAGCCTTTCTGAAGAGGGATTCTCATGATTGGCGAGAAGATTTGCCAGGCGTTCTTTGCTCCGGGTGACCTTTGGCCACGGGGTATTGAGCAGGCGGTTACTGATGCCATGAAGGCCGGGAGAAAGAGAAACGATTCCTTCGCCTCGATTCGAGTGCCAAAAGAGCTTTTCTCTATGCCCGACAATGAGGTTGAATCCATTGTATCTTATTCCATCCTTACGCACCTTCTTTAAATATGATGCAGGATCATCCCTGCTGAGCAGATAGTCTCTCACCAACCAGCCGCGGGAGGGCGCATCGGTCATGACTGATGCAGGGTCCCTGTAGTTGGTAATAGCTGCGATTCGGCCTGTCTTGGTGATGCCGAGCCACGTTCCTCCTCCTTTCAGATCCTTTCCTGCAAGCACTTGAGGCGCATCTTCCCAGAATGCGGGAGCGGCCGAAGGGCGGTCATAATACTCATCCCGGTTCGCTGCGAGGATGAGCTTGTATTGGGGATGTTGATTGATGGCAAGGACGACAAGACACATGATGAGCTCCCGTTTTCTCAGCAAATATGGTAACCACTCAGTGGATCGTTTTCAAAGGTTTTCTTAAAAGTCTTCTTGAAAACCAAAACTCTTGACACCCGGGACCGACCTTAATAGCCTGTTTCTTCGGGAGAGCGTAGAACAGGGATTGAAAGATCATCCTCTGAAAATCCATGAGGAGGAAGAGAATGGAAGCTTATCAGGAACTGGCCACACGTATCGGCCTTGGAGAGTCGAAGATTGCACCCCGGCTGTTTAGGATGCTGGCAGACGACACCGACGTGAGGGTTCTCTTCGCTTTGCCGGGAACGGTGTCTGATGTGGCTGCCAAAGCCGGGCTAGCCATGGAGGAGGCGGCAAAGCGAGTTCAAGAACTATTTGCTAAAGGGCTGGTTTTCCCGTCGTACAAGACATCGCCTCCCTCCTACCGCATGTGCCGCGACATTGTTCAGTTTCACGATGCCACCATTCTCTGGAAAGAGGCGCCTCGAAAATTTCTGGATCTGTGGCAGGAATTCATGGAAACGGAATGGCCTGAACTCGCAAGCCGCTTCAGTAAGATGTTGCCAAAGCCGTTTACCAGGGTGATCCCTGTGAATGTGGCTGTCCAGGCAAAGACGCACATCCTTGACTTTGAGAGCGTTCGTGACATTGTCAACAAGGCAAAATTCCTTGCTGTCACAAACTGTACCTGCCGCCTTACTGCGCACAAATGCGATCGGCCTTTGGAAAGGTGCATTCAAGTGAACAATGCCGCATCTTATGCGCTGACGAGAGGCACAGGAAGGAAAATCACTGCCCAGGAGGCAGTGGATATGTTGAGAATGGCAGAGGAGGAAGGGCTCATCCACGTCACCATGAACCGCCATGAGGTGGATCACTTCATATGCAATTGCTGCCCCTGTTGCTGCCAAACCATGCCCATTCTGATCAAGGGGGGGATTAGGGTTGTGGACCCAAGCCGTTTCAGGGCCGAAATCAACAGGGAGCTTTGCACAGGT
>JAHECH010000108.1 GCA_024641835.1 Deltaproteobacteria bacterium | reverse complement strand
TTCCATCCATGCCAGGCATGCGGATGTCGGTGATCACAATCTGCGGAGAATCTTCTCTGCAGAGGTCTATGCCCCTCTCCCCACTTTCAGCGGTAATGACCTTATATCCAGCGTCAGCCAGAATGATAGACATGACCGTGCGGATTCCCTCCTCATCATCGATAAAAAGCACTTTCCATTCCATTTTGGGTTTTTTCATGCCTGACCCTTCCCGGGGAAATTTGGGGACCTTGAGGAAACAGTATAAACAATAGATCTCAGAACAGCAATCCGTCTACCGCTGCAGGGATGGGAAGGCCATCCGGTGATGGGAAGGCCATCCGGTGATAGGAAGGCCATCCGGGGATGGGAACCAGAACCGAACGCTTCAACAATCAGGTCCTGTGCATCCGCTGTTTCGAGACCCTGGAAAAGAAAGAATAGGATTGTTGCAGACATGGTACGATCTGGCGTTAGCCAATTTTCACCTCAGGCCGAGGAGGGCGAACGCACCGAACCCAGTGATGATGGCACCTGAGATTCTGTTGACCCACTGCAACCTGTAGGCGTTGAACTTGGCCCGAAATAGGCTGACCGCGCCACTCAAGACAAGCCACCACAAAGCTGAACCAAGGAAAACGCCGAAGACCAGAACCCCGGCGGACATATAGTTCCCATTTGTACCCCCCAAGCCCAAACCGGCAAAAACGGCCGCGAAGAAAAGGATGGTCACGGGATTTGTAAGGGTCAAGAAAAAAGTTGAGGCGTACGCACCAAGGAGACCATTCCCGTTCGCTGAGGCTGCCTGGTCAGCGGGTTTTGCCACAATGGTCCTAATGCCAAGGTAGCAAAGAAAAACACCGCCCACGAGGCGAAGCCACAGTTGCTGACTGACTAAAAAATTTGAAATGAAGGTGAGACCGAATCCAGCTACAGATCCGTAGACGGCATCGGCTGTGGCAGCGCCAAGACCGGAAACGAGGCCGGATGGACGTCCTTCAGCTAAAGTGCGGCGCATGCACAGCACGCCGATCGGCCCCACAGGCGCAGCAATTGAAAAGCCGATGATGAATCCTCTAATCAGAAAGCTGATATCCATTTATCTCTCGCGCTTTGCTGGATTCTCTATGGGTACAAGGCCGATGTCCTTACTCATTTTACCACGAGTGATTCACGATTTCGTCGCCCTCGCCATTCGAAGAACCGAAAAGAATGAGGGGGAAAACAGTTGGGTCAGGTGAAGAGGCTTAGCCAGAACATAAAGGTCAAAGCTGAGAGCAGGGTGTTCATGGAAACAGCCGCTGTGGCCAGATCCGTTGACCCGCGCATCTCACTCGCCATGACATACGTGATGGTCGCTGTCGGCGAAGCGAGAAGAATGAGACCTGGAAGGAACTGAGTCCTGGGGATTCCAAGCCAGAGATACATCAAGAGCCCTACACCCGGTAACACAAGAAGTTTCAGAAAGCCGCTGCTCAGGGCCAGCTTCAAATAGGATCTGATAAGGCCGAAAGAGATGGATGCCCCTATCACCAACAGAGCCAGTGGGAGTGCCATGCCGCTGATGATGTGAAGGCTCCGATCGATGAGCTCCGGAACCGGGATTCTGGTCACGGAGAAAAGGATCCCTAGAAGGGCTGAAAAAACCACGGGGTTGCCTAGGATCTTTTCGACCAGAAACCAGAACCGGTGCCTTTCTCCTGATCCCTGAGAGAAAGCCTGTAGACCGAAGACCGCTGCGAAATTCTGGAGCACCATAAGAAACGCTGCAAGGATGCTCGCCTTGGTAAATCCTCCCTCTCCAAGCAGATAATACGCCACAGCGAGGCCGATGTAGCCCAGATTTCCATGGAAGGAACTCTGAACAAACGTCCCCATGTGACCTTTCGGCACAGCATAAAAAGAACCGACGCCCAACGCTATCACGAATACGATGGCAACGGGGACGAGCGTGGCTGCGAGAAGCAGTAGATTGAAGTGGGTTCCAAAGCTCGCCTTCGCCACCTCCCGGAAGATCATCGCAGGGATGGCCAAGTAGTAGACCAACCCGTTGAGAGGGCTGATGAGGTTGGAGGGCAAGAACCCCTTGAACTGGAGCGCCCACCCAAGAAGGATGATGGCAAAAATTGGGATAACCGTGTTGATGACCTGCACCATTTTTTCTATATGTCATTCCGTTTCTTTCTGTGTCAAGGTTTATCACGCTGTTTTTTTCTCCTGATGATCCTGCCTCAGCCAAGTCTATCTCATATTCGGGGCACTGCTCCTGAACGGGCGCTTCGGGCCCGGCAAGAAGAGCCTCGAAGTCAGATTTGCTCTTCCCTGCACCGTGAACCGTGCGCCGTGTATCGTGTACCGTTATTTCATGTCGTCAGCTTGCGATAGATCTCCGGAACCTTGGTGGGAAGCTTGGACAGGTCGTCGATGAAGACATAGTTCACTGCACCATACATGTGGGAGAGGTAGCTATGTTCCGCCTTGTCGATGGTAATGCAGAAGGGATGAATGCCAAGCCTCTTCGCCTCTATCAGCGCCTGACGGGTATCTTCAATGCCGTAGTCTCCATTATAGCCGTCATAGTCATCCGGTTTGCCGTCACTCAATGTGATGAGCAATCGCGTCCGTGCTTCTACCTGTGTCAGGAGCTTTGTCAGGTGGCGAATAGGCGGACCGAGGCGCGTATACTCGAGAGCCCGCAGATTGGCTATACGGCGCTTCACCGTCTCGCCATAGGGCTCATAGATCCCTTTGATACGGAATAGCTCGCAGCGCTTCCTCGTTCTTCCCGAAAACCCGTAAATGGCAAAACGATCCTGAAGAACCTGCATTGCCTCGCTCAGGATAAGGAGAGAGGCTCGCGCCACTTCGTTGATCCATCCACTGGTAGAGCCGCTGAGATCAATGAGAAAGGCTGTGGCAATGTCCCTTTTATTTCGAGCAAGTCGCGCAAAGACCCGATCCGAAGGACAAAGGCCTGCATGGAGATCGGTAACGGCTTCTACCGCGGCGTCCAGATCAACCTCATCGCCGTCCTTCTGCCGGCGGAGCAACGTTTGACCCATCCGGATACGTTCAAACTGCCTCTTGATTCGAAGCACCATGCCGTGGTAGCGCTTCAGGGTTTCATCCGCGAAATCCGGGACCCCTGACGGCGCTGTGGTCACTCTCAAGAGGGCCCACCGTTTCCGGTATCCTTGCCTTCGATAATCCCATTCGTCGATAGCGCATATGCCTTCGCCTTGCTCCGGGAGAACATATCCCGTGCCCTGGGCCTGTTCGGGGAGGACCTCATCTTCATCCGGCACCCGGCAAAGAGGGCGAAAGCAATGACCCGACATATCGTCTGTCACAGCCAGGTACGAGCTCGGTATACATCCCAGGTCCTCACAAATCTCTTCGATGATTCTCTGCATTCCCTCAGGGGCGGGCACTGGATTTCCGTCCACAAAGAGCTGCCTCGGCACTTCTTGCTGCTGCGGTGTCTTTGGCCCCGGAGGCGCAGGCTCCTTTGTTGACACCTCGATCCTCAATTCCGTCGGCTCAGGCAGATCACCTACAAGCCTGGCGAGCTCCTGGCGAAACTTGAGGCGCGTGGACTCACGCTTGCGCCTCCGACCCACCTCTGCCTCTTCCGGTCTCAATTCCCCAATATAGGGAACCTCCTCCACGGCCTGGTATGGCCCAGGTAATTCTTCCATGAAGTTGTAGAGGCTTGCCGTTGTCTCCGCCACATCCTCCACGCTCCGTTCCTTTCTGGCGAGACTCAAGAGCGAATCCCTCATCTTTTCGGCAACCTTCATCATCAAGGCATCACCAGAGGAAATCGGCGTATCCGTGAGCCACCAGTAGAGGAGCGTCTCCATCACCTGGCTTCGGGAAGGAAGAACCCGAGACTTCTCCCTTCTCAGGCCCAATTGCTTTTTCAGCTTCCTTAGCTCACGATAAAGGCCTGGATAATTGTCCCCCATCCACTTTTCAATTCTGATCGTGTCAGCAAAAACAAAGATGTCTCTTGCGAGTTCGGGGTCCGGGAAAAGATGGAGAAAACGAGATAGATCTGACGGGATATTGGGTGAGACAGGCTGGCCATATAGCTCTTTCAAGGCCTTCTCAAGCGCTCCTGCTTTGTTGAGATCAAGACGGTAGGTGCCCAGTTTCAGCTGTGCAAACTTGTGGGTCACCATCACCTTGTACAGAAGAAAATTAGGGCCCCTATCCGGATAAAGGGCTATCCTCTCAGGCATATAAATGGTGGCCACATCGGTATAATGCGCAGCGCCTCCTTCCAGGGCAACCTCTCTCGTTCCAAGGCCATGAAGATAATTGAGGAGAATGCCGTAGACGTCATGGAAAGAGACCCCCTTACCCCAATGGCGGATGAATAGGGGATGCGAATCCATACCCAGGACAAACTCTGTGGCGGAATTCAGACCCTGCGAATCGTAAAGATCCAGGGCGAGGCTGACCCATTTTCCCAGGTCTTCCAGCTTGATTCGTCTAAGGAGATGCTGGAATTTCAGGAGGAAATGAAAGGCAAGCTCGGGTTGAACCCTCGCCAACGTTCTTGCGTGTTTAAGGATATTGCTCCGCATCTCCTCTTCGAGCCCATCCAGCACTTTTCCCAGGCCGAGAGCTTCAAGATCCTCTTCGTAATAGATCATCGAACTCGTGTACAGGGGGATGGGAAAGAGGAGGAGAACTTCGTTATCAAGATCTTTTCTGCTCGTAACGTAAGCCATATTTCAAACCCGATCACAATGTCACACTCCCTGCATACCCAACTTTCACCCGAGGGGGTTGATCGCGTCCAGGGGCAAGGCGACAATCTCAGTTACGAGTTACGAGTAACAAGTAACGAGATCAAAACATTAGCTTGTCACTCATGACTTGTTCCTTGTCACTTCCCTGAGACGATGAGGACAACCCCGCAGATGGACGCTTTTCATCTGGCCTGCTAAAACAAAGATGCCACCATTTCGTCCATGGATAACTGCATCTCTTCATCATCACTGAGGGTGTTGTTGATGGCTGCCCGGCAAGCCTCCTTTGGATCGATGCCGGATCTGATCAGCTTCGCCGCATGGATGAGAAGTCTGGTGCTGGCTCCTTCATCAAGGCCTCTCTCCTTGAGGTTTCTGGTCATTATCCCCAGCCTTACAAGACGCTTCGCTATGTCCTGGGGCACTCCCGATTCTTGGGCTATAATGGTGGCCTCTTTTTCTTCCTGAGGGTAATTGAACTCCAGGGACACGAACCGTTGTCTGGTGCTGGGTTTAAGATCTTTCATGATGCTCTGATATCCGGGATTGTAAGAAATGACCAGCATGAACTCTGGCGACGCAACCAGAATCTCCCCCCGCTTCTCAATGGGGAGAATGCGGCGGTCATCTGCCAAAGGATGGATCACCACTGTGGTATCCTTTCGCGCTTCGACGATTTCGTCCAGGTAGCATATAGCCCCAGCCCTGACAGCCTTTGTGAGCGGACCATCCCTCCACACGGTGTCGCTTCCTTGGATAAGATAACGGCCAACAAGGTCTCCAGAAGTCAAATCATCGTGACAAGCCACGGTGATGAGAGGCCTGTTCAGCCTCCAAGCCATGTACTCTACGAAGCGGGTTTTGCCGCACCCCGTCGGCCCCTTGAGGAGCACAGGAAGCCGGTTGTAAAAGGCCTGGCAGAAAACCTCCACCTCGTTTGAGGCGGGCAAGTAATACGGCTCCATTTCTATGCGAAAATTCTCAAAGGCTTTCGTCTGCGTCTTCATTCCATCACTCCGACAACGAGCAAGAGTTAACTCTCGCAGCTCTTGAGCTTCAGGCTCTTTCAGCGAGGTCATATCAAACATTCCTTCATAAAATAAGCTGAAAACAGCATTCCGCAAGAGGCTGCGTCTCCCTGAATCCAAGGAACGACGTTCCATCATGGCTTGCACCGGGGATCACAAGGTTCTTAGGAAGGGGGCGGATCAGATTGCCAAAGTGAGGCCTTCTCTTGCCCAGAAAATATCCATCTCTCCGTCGTCACCGCCATATCTCACCCTGCTTTTTGCCCATAGGTCGTCGAGGAACTTATCAGAGTGCTGGGGGTCATGATGAAAGATGGCAAGCTGCACAATTCTGGCGCGGGATGCAAGATTCGAGATGACGGGTATGGATGAATGCCCCCATCCCGCTTTGGACGGATACTCCTCTTCTGTATACTGGCCGTCGGCAATCAGGAGGTCTGCATTCTCAATGAAATCAACGTACTCCTGGATAAGGGTTTCTTTCTCTCTCGGGCTGTATTCACCCTGGTAGATACGGTCCAGCTCCACATCTGTGGCATAGACGATTCTCGTATCATGAATTCTGAAACGGTATCTGACAGACCCGCCGGGATGATAATTCTGATCCTGCCAGTCCACTGTGATGGGTCCCAGGTGTATGGCTTCCTCAGATATCTCCTTTATGGTGATATCCGCCTCGAGAGCCCCCATGGATACGGGAAAGTACTCATAATCCATTTGACCCTTCAAAACAGAAGCCAAAAAGCGCCCCTTCTTGGGGCTGCCGTAGATCGTGAGCCTGGTTCCACTGTCATAAGCTGGTTGAAAGAAGGGCAGGCCCTGAATGTGATCCCAGTGGGTGTGGCTGAGGAAGAGATGGAGCGAACGAGGGTTCTCTCCTGTTTCAGACTCTTGAAGAAGGTCAATCCCTAGATTACGAATGCCTGTTCCCGCGTCAAGAATGAGGGTCAGGTCACCGTGCTGTATGGTGACACAAGGGGTGTTGCCTCCATACTTCTCTGTTGCCCGACCTGGAGTGGAAATAGATCCCCGGGTACCCCAAAAAGTAACAAGTGTCCTCGTTTCTTGCTTCTCTGTCATTTCCCTTTCAGTGTTTTTTCCTCGTTGAAGATGAGCCTGACACCCCCGATCTCAATCTGATCATTGTTGCGCAACCCGCATTTCACAATCCTCACTCCGTTGACGTAAACCCCGTTCGTGCTGTTGAGATCCTCAATCTGGTACTCCTCGTTACGAAACACGACTCGGGCATGTTTTCTTGAGACGCTATCATCCGCCAGCCGAATCCTGCATTCCAGACTCCGGCCAATGATCACTTCGCCCGATCCAAGCTCGATGATCCTGTTCTTCAGATCTTCACCAAGAACTTCAAAAAAAGCTCGTTCCCTGAAAGGAATCTTGTCTGTGAACTTCTCCCTGGATATGACTCTGGTGGCTGAAGATCCCGGCTCATCACTGGACGAAGCGCTTCGGCGGTTTCCGAGAGAGGCGTTCTGCTTTTTTTTATCCCTCTTTTCCTTCATGAAATCGCATTCGGGCCCGGGATTCAACATTCTAGCCCTGCTCTCATCCATTTAAGCCTAATCCCTATTAATCTTATAGCAGTAAAATAAATATATCTTTTTTGAGGCATTTAGTCAACAATAAGAATCATCCTTATCAAGGCTAATTGACATTTCCCCTTATTTATATTTAAATTTTTTATCAAAGGAACCCATGAAATGATTGTCACACTGGTCACAGGGGGCTGCGGATTCATAGGCAGCAATTTTGTCAGGCATATCCTCAAGGCGAGAAAAAGGGTCAAGGTCATAAATATTGATTTGCTCACTTACGCCGGTAACCTCGCCAACCTCGTGGATGTGGAAAAGGATTTCGCTGATCGGTACCATTTTATCAGGGGGGATATCGCCGATAAAAGGCTTCTGGAAGAGGTCTTCGAACAATTCAACATCGACTGGATCGTACATTTTGCTGCCGAATCGCATGTTGACAGGAGCATCCTCGGCCCAGAAGCATTCGTGAGAACCAATATCTACGGTACCTTTCACCTCCTCGAAACCTGCCGTGAATGCTGGCCTTTGGATGATGAGGAAGAGATTGCGAAAAAGCGTTTTCTCCACATCTCCACGGATGAGGTGTACGGCTCCCTCGGGAGGAGTGGTTACTTCACAGAGCGCTCACCCTATGCCCCTTCAAGCCCTTATTCGGCAAGCAAGGCGAGTTCGGATCACCTGGTGCATGCCTACTTTCATACCTACCGCCTGCCCGCCATTATTACCCACAGCTCCAATAATTACGGCCCCTATCAATTTCCTGAAAAACTGATTCCCCTGATGATCAACAATGCGAAGAAGGGGATAGAACTCCCTGTCTATGGTGATGGCAAGAATGTCCGCGACTGGCTCTACGTCGAAGATCACTGTAAAGCCCTGCTTGCGGTTCTCGAAAAAGGGGTTCATGGAGAAAAATACAATATCGGCGCGAATCGTGAAAAACAGAACATGGAGCTCGTTGAGTTCATCTGTGAGTACATGGATGAGAAGCTAGGTCTGCGCCATGGTCGCTCAAGGAGGGAGTTGATCCGGTTTGTCGCTGACAGGCCTGGGCATGATCGAAGGTATGCTCTGGACACAACAAAAATCAACCGGTCCCTCGGCTGGAAGCCTGAAGTGCTTTTTGAGCAGGGTATCCGGCAGACTGTGGATTGGTATCTCGAGAATCCCGGGTGGGTTGAAAATATCGTGAATGGGACCTACATGGAATATTATCAGAAACAATATGGAGCAAGGTTGAATGGGCGCTAACACAGGTACCAAAGGCATCGTGCTCGCTGGCGGACATGCCACCCGTCTTTATCCTGCGACAAAGGTCATCTCAAAGCAACTGCTGCCAATCTATGACAAACCCATGATCTATTACCCTTTGTCTGTACTTATGCTCGCCGGTATTCGTGAGATCGTGATTATCTCCACTCCTGTGGACCTCCCCTTTTTCGAAAAACTTATGGGTGACGGCCATCAACTGGGCTTGAGTTTTCAATATGCTGAACAGGCCAGACCTGAAGGCCTTGCGCAGGCATTCATCATTGCTAGGGATTTCATTCATGGTCATCCTTCCTGCCTCATTCTGGGGGACAATATCTTTTATGGCGACAGCCTGGGAGAAAGCTTGCGTAAACTCAAGAATCTGGAAAAAGGAGCAACGATCTTTACATACTGGGTAAAAGATCCTGAAAGATATGGAGTTGTTGCTTTTGATCCCCAGGGAGCAGCCAAGCAGATCGTTGAAAAACCCACCTCACCCGTTTCAAACTGGGCTGTCACGGGCCTGTATTTCTATGACGAACACGTATCTGAATATGCCGCTACGCTGAAGCCCTCGGCAAGAGGAGAACTTGAAATCACTGATCTTAATCGCATCTATCTTGAAAAGAACGTTCTCCGCGTAGAGAAGCTCGGCCGGGGCATTGCATGGCTTGACACTGGGACTCATGAAGCTTTTGTGCAGGCCACCAACTTCATCCAGATCATCGAACAACGTCAGGGCCTGAAGATTGCCTGCCTCGAAGAAATCGCCTACCGCATGGGGTACATCACTCGCCGGCAATTGCAGGAAGCCGCTTCTAACATGGCGAACAGCAGCTACGGGGACTACCTGCGACGCATCCTCAGGGAAAAGGAAAGTTGAGACCTCCTCACCATTATTCTTCGTCTGCCGGTGGCACCTCACTCATGACCCACCGAGTGTCAGCAGCAACCCTCGCTGTCATAGGAATTCTACTCATGCTGAGTTTTTATCTGAGATGGACTTCAGCTTCCGAAACCACTGTCTTGATTCCTTTGCGAGCGGATGCGGGAGATTACTT
>JAHECH010000107.1 GCA_024641835.1 Deltaproteobacteria bacterium | reverse complement strand
GAAAGGTGGAAGGCAGGTCAGAAACACACCACAGGTGAGTGCCTTATATGCGTTGTACAGGAAGCTCATCGCTCTTTCGTATATTCATGCCAATATAATATCCGCCGGAGGTTCCTTAACATTTTCAGCAGAAACATTCTCTTCCTTCGCTCCTCGAACCCCATCCGGGCTCATGTCTTGCGTCAGTAGAGGTTCTAGGTGTGGAGGTCTCAGCCCGCCCATACAGCAGCGCAGGGGCAGGAGGGCTTTTCTGGAGTGACTGGCGGGAGGGTGCCGTCTTTTCAACGACTTATCTATGGGGGAAGCCTCGGCTCCGCTTCCTAGGGCCCTCCTGCCCCTGCGCTGGCATGCAATCAAGTTGCTTGATAATTAGAACAATTTAATTATAGATTGTTCTCTCGCTGAAACCAAATCAAAACTGAGTGCGGAGGTGGGGAAATGAGGAAAATCGAAAGAGCCATCATCAGCGTGACCGACAAGTCCGGCGTCGTGGATTTTGCGAAAGCCCTTGCCAAATTCGGCATTGAGATCCTTTCAACCGGAGGAACAGCCAAAGCGCTGCGCCAAGGAGGCGTCTCTGTCAAAGATATTTCCGAATATACAGGATTCCCTGAGATGATGGATGGCCGTGTGAAAACCCTTCATCCCAAGGTGCACGGCGGTCTCCTGGGCATGAGGGACAACCCGGAACATGTGAAGATGATGAAAGAGCAGGGCATCAAGAACATTGACCTGGTGGTGGTGAACCTCTACCAGTTTGAAGAGACGGTCGCAAGAGAGGGCGTCACTCTCGAAGAGGCGATCGAGAATATCGACATCGGCGGGCCCACCATGCTTCGATCGTCAGCAAAAAACTACAAGGACGTCACGGTTATTGTGGACCCGGCGGACTATGCGGTGGTCCTGAAGGAAATGCAGGAACTGAACGGTGCCACATCGCTGAAGACAAGATTCCGTCTTGCAAAGAAGGTCTTCGAGCTCACCCACAAGTATGATGGCGCCATCACCCGGTACCTTTCAAAAATAGAAATATAATCAATGAACGGCTGAGAGGACATCCGCCACGGGCCGTCTCAAGAGCGTTTCTTTACACCCCGCCCCTCTTTTTCTACACAAGGCGCATTCTTATGAACGAGCCGCCCCCTTTTTTTGCAGTAGAGGGCCTGAAAGGTGCGGCAACTGCCTGAACCATCCAGGGCTTCTTGTTTGGGCAGGCTTGCATAGCGGCAATTCATATCACAGAATTCCATCCATGGGCAGCACCTTTGATTGTCATGCATCGGTTCACAAAAGGTGGGGGGGAGCTAGAACCATCGCTTCCACTCCCCCTCCCTTCATTTTACTGCATCTTATTCAGCTCTTCCTGATAGAATTTCAGCGCTTCCTCTCCAGGCAGCCCTTTTGCCTTCATATTGTTCACATAGTCCTCAAGAAGAGGGTGAACCGCCTTTGCCCAGCGCGCATTTTCTTCCTTTGAAAGGGAGATGATCTTGTTACCAAGAGATAGGGCGTAATCTCTTCCCGCTTTGTCAACCTCATCCCAGTTGGCTCCCTGTTTTACAATCCACTCTTCATTGACCTGCTCGATGATCTTCTTGACGTCCGCAGGCAGGGAATTCCATTTGTCCTTATTCATCACCACGAAGAAGGCCGTGCTGTAGGAGGCACCATAATCTTCCGTGGTGAACTTCACGACCTCGCCCCATTTCCATGTCTTAAGCGCCTCATAGGGAGCTAAGGATCCTTCCACCACACCCCTGCTCAAGGCGTCATACGTATCACCCATTCCCATGGCCACAGGAGTACCTCCCAGGGCCCCGACTATTTTTGCCGCCAACCCTGTGGAACGAATTTTCATCCCTTTGAGATCTTCCAGCTTATTCACGGCCGTCTTGGTATGAAGAATTCCAGGTCCATGGCCATGGAGGTACATGAATTCTGCCCCATCCATTTCTTTCGGTTTGAACTTTTTGTAATAAGCATTGAGTACTTTGGTAGCGACCAAGCCGCTCTTGATGCCCAAGGGCAGGTCCGCAACCTCAGTTAAGGGGAACTTGCCTCTCGTGTACGCCAAGACCGACATCCCAATATCGGAAATCCCCTTTACCACACCGTCATAGCATTGAGGCGCTGGTGTCAGGGTACCACCTGGAAACATGGTAACCTTTACTTTTCCACCGGTCCTCTTTTCAATCTCCTTTCCCCATTCTGTGGCAACAACAGTCTGAGGGGCAGTCCCCGGGAAGAAGATCGAATACTTCAACTCAATCGGTGCTGTTTGTGCCAGAGCTGGCGAAGTGAAAAATGAAAACCCGACAAAACAAAATAGCCACGCAAGCAGCATCCACTTTGCAAGTCTCATTTTATCCCTCCTTTTTGGTCTTGGGTTTTAGCTTTTCGGTTGCTCCTTCACTCTGACCTTATCCTCTTCGCCCCCCACAGGTGATGAATGGGGAGTGCCAAAAACAAAGAGCCGGCCTGCACCCACGATGGCTCTCATGGCTGCAGCCGGCTCACCTTCCTCTTTGGAAAAACCGTTCCACTGGGGCGACAATCCTTTTGGCTTGGAGTTTACAAGGATTGTTCTTCACGCTTCCAACGACCGCAACATTCGATAACACCTGCTATCAAGATCATCGTTCCAGAGGAAAATACACTCCCGCCGCAACTCTCGGCCATTCCTCTGATGACCGCCATAAAATAGCTACATTGTACTTATATTTTCATGATCTCTCTTTGTCAAGCGAAATTGGTTTTACCATGAAGATCATCCAGTCCAGAGGCGATTTGGATCACCCATCATCCCTCGCGTCATTGACAAAATGCCATTTCTCAAATAAAAATTCAAGAGAACATGGAAAAACAAGCGACCGGCAAGAACCACGTCAAATTCGGTTGCCAACGCCGATGACGAAGATGGAGGATCTCACATGACAGCAATGAAAACTCCCTGGGGGCCTTACTGGAATCCTGTCCTCGAAACCCTTCCTCCTGAAAAGATGCGAAAGCTGCAACTCAAAAAATTCAAGAGGATATTCGACTGGACCTATGAGCGATCCAAGTTTCACAGGCTCTTCTACGATAAGGCGGGCATAACACCCAGAGACATCCGAACACCTGATGACATCATGCGGATTCCAACGGTTGAGAAATCCATGATGAGGGATATCCAGAGGAAAGACCCTTTCCCCTACGGGGATGCTCTGTGCGTGCCTCTTGAGGAGGTATCCGAGTTTCGCCAAACAAGCGGCACCACAGGCCAGCCTGTTTATCAGCCTGATACCTGGCAGGATTGGGAGTGGTGGGCTGAGTGCTGGTCCTATATCCTCTGGGCTCAGGGATACCGGCCCTCGGATCGTGTCTTTCTTCCCTTTGGTTACAATGTCTTTGTGGCTTTCTGGGCTGGTCATTACGCAGCAGAGAAGATCGGGGCAGAGGTCGTGCCGGGCGGGGTTCTGGACACTCAGGCTCGAATCCTTAAGATTCAGGAGCTCAAGTGCACGGCTATGATGGCCACACCGACCTATGTCCTTGGCATGGCGGACACAGCCAAGAATAGAATGGGCATCGATCCTGCGTCGCTGACCATCAGAAGAATCACCTGCGCGGGTGAACCGGGAGCGAGCATCCCTTCTACCAAGAGACGGATGGAGGAGGCCTGGGGTGCCAAAGTCTTCGACCACGCAGGCGCGACCGAGATAGGCGCATGGTGTTTCGAGTGCGAAGCGCAATCCGGAGGTCTCCATGTGAACGAAGCCTTCTTCCTCGTCGAGATCCAGGACGTAGAAACAGGCGAATTCATCGATGAACCGGGGCGGAGGGGCAAAATGATCATTACCGCCCTGGACCGGCAAGCTCAACCTTGCGTGCGCTTCGATTCCAAGGATCTGATCGAATGGGCTCCGGAACCTTGCCCCTGCGGCCGGAGCTTCCGATTGATCAAGGGTGGGGTGGTCGGCAGGGCTGACGACATCACCAAAGTGAAAGGAGTGCTCCTCGCCCCTTCGGCAATCGAAGAAGTGGTGAGGGGAGTGGATGGCTTGAGTGATGAGTTCGAAGTGACCGTGGATAAGGAGCGTGATTTTGATCGCATCACGCTGAAAGTTGAGATTCTCAAAGGCCGGGAAGGAGAGCGGAACCGCATCGAATCGGAGCTCAAGGATCAGCTCAGGCTCAAGACAAATCTCGGCTACATCCTGGAGTTCCATGACTACGGCACTCTCCCAAGGTATGACGTCAAAGCGAAACGGTTCAAGGACCTGAGGGGGAAACACTGACAGGCTGCTGAAAAACGCCCATCTACGGCGTTGCCCTCATCCCTCCTCGCTTGGGTGGGTGAGGGTGAAAGGGAGGACCTATGCCACGCAAAGTAGACCTGAAAGAGCTAGACAAAAAGATTCAATCTATGAAGAAAACGGCAAAGGAGCTCGGAAAAATGGCAGATGACTTTCCCGCCCTTGCCAGAAATACCGCCCGCATCCTGGCAAGCATTAAGATGCTTGAGCTGAACATTTCTGATCTTGTTGAAACAGGCGTGGACGTGTGAAGAACCCCGTGCTCCCGCACGGGGATT
Source organism: Deltaproteobacteria bacterium (assembly GCA_024641835.1). Taxonomy (GTDB): domain Bacteria; phylum Desulfobacterota; class DSM-4660; order Desulfatiglandales; family HGW-15; genus JAHECH01. The sequence goes on along the minus strand of JAHECH010000107.1, from coordinate 5,069 downwards.
CTTCTTTAGAAAAAGCCATTCTGACTTGGGGACTATCCGACCTGAAGCCCGATGGCCATTCATCCCCGCTCTTCCGAGCGAGGCCTTCTGGCTTTTTCACGTAAAGACCCATCACCCGATCAGTTTGTCCCAATCGAGCCTTTTGAACGTCTTATGAAGGAAGTGGTCATCCTCCACCACATGGAAGGATAGGTTGGTAAAAGTCTGCCGGGCTACCTGTTCAACGTCGCTCAAAGGAATAACCTCATCGCTCCTGCCGTGATAGATCCAGACAGGGAGGGAGATCCTCCTGGAGCCGTAACCGGCAAACCCCGAATGGCTGATGGCGGGAGCAAGCAGAATCAACCGGTCGACCCTGTTTTCATTCTCCATGGCAAAGATGGATGCCATCAGCCCGCCAAAGCTTGAACCCACAAAAATGATCCCCGATTTGTCAGAAAGGATGTGCTTGAGCTTATCCATGCGCTCGTCAAGGGTTCCGGTGAAATGGGGGATAACCATGTCAGGGTATCGTTCTTTGAAGAATAGCGCCTTCGTGCCCTGATTGCTGCTCTCAAGCCCATGGATGAACATCCTCAGCGCCATGAAACTTCCTCTCTAGCCGCAGCCGATACTTTTCTTCATCTGCGTCTCCATGGCCTCTTCGATCTCTTTTTTGGTGGCATCCCTGATATCGGTAATCTCGAAGTCCATGGAGACCTTTATACCAGCCAGGGGTTCGTTGAAATCTGCAACCACCGTATGGGGTTCCACCTTCACCACCTTGAAAGAAACAAGAGTCCCCATTTTCATCTGCCGGTAGAACTGTCCCTCTACGAGCCTCTGCTTGATCAGGCCCTTTTTTGGAATCTCCCTGATAAAAGAAGGGTCGTAATCCCCGTAGATCTCCTCTGCGGGGATAGTGATACTCTTCTTCTCTCCTGCCCCGCATCCTTCAAGGCTTTTCTCTAGGCTTGGGACCTGGCGTTCTACACCATAGATGAAGGTGATCGTTTCCGCGGGATGATCTTTGAACGTTCCGTCAACGAAGTGGGACCTCATGGTGTATTTCAAGGTCACCATCTTTTCCGGCTGGATGACCGCCATGAGATTTCCTATGAGATGTGCAGAACTTCGAACTCCTGAATCCCTCCGGGTGTTCGCACCCTGACCTCATCTCCTACTCTGGAACCGATGAGCGCCTGCCCGATGGGGGAGGTCACAGAAATTTTGCCTTTCTCAGGTTCTGATTCATATGGGCCGAGAAGTTGATATTCGATCTCCTCTTCCGTCTGAATGTCGAAGAGCCGAACGGTTCTCCCAAACACGACCCTGTCTGTGGGTCCGGAATCCACCTCGATCACCTCTGCTTTGCCGATAGTGGCCCGCAGCTCGTTGATTCTCCCGTCGATGAAAGACTGCCTTTCTTTTGCCGCATGGTATTCGGCATTCTCACTCAGGTCACCATGACCTCTCGCTTCTTCGATGGCTCGAATGTTGGCGGGTCTATCTACCCTTTCAACGTGGCTCAATTCCTCTTTCAGCTTTTCAAGGCCTGCCCGCGTAATCGGAATCCTATCCATTCTATCTAACCTTTCTGCATTCCCGATAATTTATTGAATTATAGCCTCTCGCAAACTCAAAATCCAGCCCACTCCGTCAATGCGCAAATAATGCTGGGAACACGGGTCCGAGGGTTCTGCGCCCCTGGGGCGCTCTGAAACATCATCCTCTCGGCACGGTGGGCAACATCTCCTGGGGTTCCGTCAGCAGGAACTCCCCTTTCTGAATCGAGTCCTTGAGGATATGGGCGATTTCAAGGGCGCGGATGTGAGAAGAGAGAGGCACCGTGGGAACCTCTTCGCCTCGGAAATGGATCGTGCCACTCTTGAGTTCCGCGTAACTCACCTGTCCGAGGCTTTTGCCCTCTCCCTTGGGATAATCCTTCCCGTAGTCTATGATTTGAGTAAAAATCTCTTCATCAGAAACGCCTGTGAAGCGAGCCATTTCCTCGTTCAGGATGGGGATAGGCACACCCACTCCTACTGCAAGGGAGCAGCCATAGCCGAGCATGCTCACCCCTGCGATCCATTTGGCGTGCATTTCCTTCAAATCCCCCATGACCATCAACGTTCCTGCCGGGGACAGGGGGACGCCGTTTTCTCCCCTATTCACGCCGGGCCTATGCTGGGTTCCCGGTCCGATAATATAGCCCTTGGCGCCTCCAAGAAAGATTCGCGTTCCCAGGCCCATGGTCAGGTAATAGGGGTCATTGAGGAGCGGGCTCAACTGGCCGGATGTGGCATAGTTGGCATTCCCTGCTCGCGGCTTGAGCACGCCCATGTAGGTATAAATCGTCTTGTTGGATAGATTGATGGCACAGTTGTAGTTCTGGTAGGCATTCCTCGGATTCAGAAGCGTCGCATTGGGTAAGTCGCTCAGTTTCACTTTCTTGTTAACTTTCCGATTGGGATAGCAATCCGTGCCATATGCCGTAGCCCTTAGCCTCACTGTTTTCCCAGCCACGAAATCCTGAATCACGTGGCCTCCCCCATACTTGAATTGCCCCGGATGCACCCTGTTGAGCGGATCATCCTCAGCAGGCTCCGTAGCGCCGATGTAGATGTCCACTGCTGCCAGCCCTGCATAGGCAGGCACGTCATTGAGCCAGACCTTTGCCGCTTTCGTGGTTGGCTTAGTGTGACCGAAATTGATGAAAGCGCCTGAGGAGCACATGGGCGAAAAAGTTCCTGTGGTGACGACATCGATTTCCCTGGCTGCTTTTTCAGCGCCCTTGCGCTTGACTATCTCCGTCATTTCTTCGGCAGTGACAACCACCACCTTTCCCGCTTTGATTCTCTCGTTGATCTCCTTGATGGTTCTGTAATCTCTTCTCGCGGCCACAGCTTCTCGCCTCGCATGAACTTTGTAATAGCTGAATAATATAGGACCTTCTTGCAAACATGACAAGAATAAAGTTCGCCCATGAGACCGTCCTTGACTTCCTTTTACTGTTTCTTGTATCGTTTGTCAGATCCTTTTCTTGAGATTTTGGGCAAAGGAGAGACGATGCAAGAACCGGTTCAAATAGGTTCCCTGACCATAAGAGAAAATGGCCCTTTTTTCCTCATCGCCGGTCCATGCGTCATAGAAAGCGAGGAGATCACCCTCAAGGTGGCCAGCTTTCTCAGAGAGACGCGAGATCTCCTGGGTATTCCCGTCATCTTTAAGACCTCGTATGACAAGGCCAATCGGACTTCTCTCAATTCCTATCGGGGCCCTGGAATTGACAAGGGCCTGGAGGTCATTCACAGGGTGAAAGAAGTAACGGGGCTGCCTGTGCTTTCAGATGTTCACGAGGCAACTCATATGGAAAAAGCTGCCAGGGTGCTCGATGTCATCCAGATACCCGCTTTCCTGTGCCGCCAGACGGATCTTCTTGTGGTTGCGGCTCAAACAGGCCTGCCCATCAATATCAAGAAAGGCCAGTTTCTCTCTCCCTGGGACATGGAGCAGGCCCTTAACAAGGTGACCGCGGCAGGAAATCGGCGTGTGCTCCTCACTGAGAGAGGGTCTTCTTTCGGCTACAATAACCTGGTTGTGGATATCCGGTCCATAGCCATTATGAAGGCGTTTGGCTTTCCCGTGGTCTTTGACGCAACCCACAGCGTCCAGCTTCCAGGTGGAGCAGGTACAAGCTCGGGCGGCCAAAGGGAGTTTGTAGGGCATCTTTCCAGGGCTGCCGTGGCCGCCGGAGCGAATGGTTTGTTCATAGAGGTTCATCCCCATCCTGATTCAGCCCTCTGTGACGGGCCCAATTCCCTCCCGCTGGAGCAGGTGAGGCCTCTTCTGAGCTTGCTTAAGAAAATCCACAGCCTCGTCCATGATGGTGCTTAGAGGGTTTGCCTCAATGGGCTTCTCGTGGTTGCTTCACACCTGGGAGAAACGAGGTTCCGCTTCCAGGTTCCGCTTCCCCTTCGGCTTAGCCCCTCAGCCGCGCCTGAATGTGGGATTTCTTGTCTGTTGAAAGAGGATTTGATGATGCGAAAACTGGCTGCGACAAAGCTTCTCATTCTGGACGTGGACGGGGTGCTCACGGACGGCCGGTTCATCCTCACCGAGGGAGGGGAGGAGTTCAAGGCCTTCAACGCGAAGGATGGCCACGGGCTGCGAATGCTCCTGAGTGCAGGGATCGGTGTGGTCATCATCTCGGGCCGGAATTCAAGAGCGGTGGATCACCGTGCAAGAGATCTGGGTATCATGGAAGTCTACCAGGGAATCAAAGAAAAGGAAGCGCTGCTCATTGAGATCATAGAAAAGAAGCGATTGGCCACGGAGGAAGTCTGCTGCGTTGGAGATGATCTCCCGGACCTTCCTCTTTTCTCTCATGCGGGTGTCTCTGTCGCGGTGGCCGATGCGGTTACCGAGGTCCGGGAGGCGGCTACGTTCACCACAAAGAGCCGCGGTGGCTGCGGGGCGGTGAGAGAGGTGTGTGAAGCGATCCTCAAGGCCAAAAACCTCTGGCCACATCCCTCTCTTTCGGATGTGGCGCCAGAAAAATGAACTTTACAGCCTAAACGTGGGTTTGGTATACTTATTGCACTATGCCTACTTTCCTCAAAAAATACTGGCCTCTCATGGGCGTTGCAATCCTCGTTGTCGTGGTTGGATTTTACCTTGTTCACGCCCAAAGGAATTCCTTGCGGAAACCTTTTGAACCAGATGTTTCGATCGAAGAGGGCATGAAACTTAAGGACATTCATTTCACGCAAGACAGCGCCGATGACAAGGTGAAATGGGTTCTTGATGCCAAAGAGGCGAGGTTATCCAAGGACAAGGAAGTCATCTCTTTCCAAAGGTTCAGGTTGATGCTCGAGCCCCAGAACAGGCCCCGCGTAGAACTCGAAGGAGAAAGAGGTGAGTATTACAGAACCTCAGGGGAAATCCGCCTTCAGGGGGGCTTGAAAGGCACTACGGAAGACGGGTATAGCATGGTGATGCAGAGCGCTGTGTATCGGTACAAGCAGGGGCGTTTGGAGACCAAGGACCCCGTAAAGATAACCGGGCCTTTCTTTTGCGTTGAAGGCCAA
>JAHECH010000106.1 GCA_024641835.1 Deltaproteobacteria bacterium | reverse complement strand
ATTGGCGACGGCGAGTCATCTGGGTGTGGAGGTGTATCACGAGAGGATTCCCATGAGCCACGAAACTCAAAGGTTATGCGAGCACTTTGGTGTTGACCCTTTGGGGGTCTTTGCATCCGGCTCTCTCCTGATAGGGGCATCTCCCTCAGTTTCCCAGGGCGTGATTGCCGCATTGCAGGCAGAAGGGATCAACGCAGTACGCATCGCAACCCTGGTCGAGAAAGAGAAAGGCATGAAGCTCATCAAGGATTCCAAGTGCGTGCCTTTACCCGTGTATTACCAGGACGAGTTATCGAAGATTTTCGGTTAGGCCTTGGCAGCCTTGGTCTTTTCTCCCATCATGGTCCAGAGCTTGAAGGATCTCATTGGTGGGAGAAGGAGTTACCCGAGGAGGCAAGGAGGGAAAAGGCTGTCCATGGGGGATCCAGCGCAGGTCCCATGGGATCACCGGTTCAGCAAAAGGAAGAGGGTCAGTCCTGCATTTCAAGCGAGTTGACCTTGAGGTGGGAAGACAGCAAGCTCCGATAACAAAAGCCACAAAGAACCTTTTCCCCATCCTTGATCCACTCATACGAAAATCGTAAGATGTGACCGCAATTCGCGCATCGGAGCTTCTCAGGTTCGCGAAATCCGCTCTTCGTTGATTCAAAGGGTCTTGCTTCCAAATTCATTCGCCTCTCCTCCCGATGGAGTTGAATGCTTTTACACCATACTTAAGCAAAAAGCAATCCTCATACCAAAAATCACCTGACCCGTTTGATGCAAAATCTGTTGTGATTAGAGTAAGATACCCAAAACAGATTTTGTTATCCCAGTCAGCCGAAATACAAAAACGTATTTTTGGATTAGATAAAAGACAGAAATGTGCTGCTGGTTTTGTCCCATTTAGATGGGAGCTGATGATCGCTCGAAGCTGCATCATAGAGAGACTCACAGTTTGTCAAAAATCTGTTCTGGAAAAGAAGAGCGCCGGAGTCAGCAGCTTCCCCACGAGACTGCCCGAACGAATTATGGAAGCGGATTTCCCAGTTAGCCTACTGTTTCAATTCCAGCATGATTACGTAAAAACTTTTCCATGTAGCTTATGTTGCAGTTTTGTCAAAGATTTGGTAAAAATATATATGTTGTACCCTGAGATTTAGGCCGTACAAGGGCTCCTTATGGGGGTTATTGATGGCAAAAAAGGATGCCAAGTCAGGAAAAAAGAGCGGCGCATTTTCTGACAGTGCAGAGATCTTTGAAGATATTTTTAAGGAAGCGACTCAGTCGTTTGAAAAGCCGAAACAAGCCTCTCGTACATCGACGGATAGAGGAGGGGCCGCACCCCAGAAAAGGACCCCTCAGATGGAAAGAAAGCCCGCAGGATCCGTTCAGACACCATCGCGGTCAGGTGAAAGGGGTACGGGAGTACCCACCCAAACCATAATCAAATCTCAAACTGAATATAAGCCAAGAAAACCTACCAGTATTCTGAAGATAGGCATTCTCCTTGTCTTATTCTTAATCCTGGGGGGCGCTCTTCTTAATTACTTCGGCTTCGTCGACATTTCCGCTGTCCTTGATTTGTTTGGCATTGCTAAGAAGGAGGTCGTCCAAGCACCGCGTCCAAAGAGAGTGCCAGCGAAGACTCCCGGCAAAGCTGGAAGCGCACCAGCAAAGAAACAAGGCGGGGAAAAGGTTGCTTCAGCAGTACCCAAGAAAGCAGAACCTCCAGCACCGGTCGAGGCGAAGCAGCAACCCGCCAAGGTAGAAACCTCAGCCCCGATTGTGCAAACTCAACCTCAGCAAAAGGTGGCCAGAGAAGAGCCCCCTCCACCTGCACAACCAGTGCAGCCAAAGGCAGAAACACCAGCCCCAACTCCATCAGGACAAGGAGCAGCGCAGGTGACTCAAAAAGAGGCAACGGGTCCCCCGGCGCGAGCGGAGCCTAAGCAGATGCCGGCGCCGGTCACTCCCAGGGCGCCTGCGGTGGCACTTGCTACACAGGGAGTTCGTCCCCCTGTTGTTAAGCCCCGGCCTTTGGTCAAGCCTGCCGCAACAGAAGTCGGGCCGTCGCAGATCGGATCACTGGGATACGCTTATTCCATTTACCTCGGATCATACCAAACTCCTGAGCGGGCCAAGAAGGCGATCTCTATGTACCAACAGGAGGGGCTTGCCATTTATTGGTCAAAAGTTAATCTCAGAGAGAAGGGAACCTGGTATCGTGTTTTTGCAGGCTATTTCAGGAGTGAGGCGGAGGCGTCGGATTTCATCGCGAGGAAGGGACTCAAGGATGCAGAAGTGAAAATGACAAAGTACTCCGTCCTGATTGGAGTGTACTCCAGCAGGGAAGAGGCTCAGCAGAAGTCAGCTGCACTGCTCGCCCTTGGATTTCCGGCCTACGTGATTCCAGAAGCTCAAGCCAGGTTCCGTCTTTATTCAGGCGCCTTTAACACCAAGGATGGTGCTGAGATCAATGTGGCGGAACTCGCTTCCAAAGGCGTCCAATCTCGGGCAGTGGAACGGTAAGCTGAATGATCAGGCCTTCTGGAATCCCGCTTCAGTCACATAAGCAAAATGAAAAGGAGCGCCAATTTCTTGCTGCATCTGCGCCTGTTTTTCCAGGCTCTTTTGAATCTCAGCCCGTATGAGGTCCAGCGCTGCGTTTCCCCTGCAGAGTCGATTCAGCTTGTATTCGAGTTTCATGATCCGAGGGACTGCGAAGGCTAGGGTAATTTCATCCCCGTCCAGTTGAGGCAATTTCTTTTTGGTCCAGATCATATAAAGACGATAAGGATTCTGAGCATCTTTTTCTGTGTATCCTGCCAGGATAAAATGAATCTGATGGATGGGATCCAGGGGAAGGAGTTCGCAAGCTTTTCGCATGTAACGATCATATTCTGATGCAAGGAAAGGAAGAGCAGCGCCGTATACATCTTGTATGTCGCTGAGACCTTCACTCTGCACGAAGCTTTTCAGTGAGAGGGCCATGCTCTCACCTTCGGCAGCACCTCCAGCCAGAATAGCCGCATTTCGAGATAGCTGAACCATGCGCGTCACCTGAAGCTCTCGGATTTCACCGCTCGCATCCATATCCATGGACTTGCTGTCCGCAGCCAGGACGATACCGTTCTTGTTTTTGCAAGCGACAATCAGGGACATAACAACTCCTTTCTTCAGCGTTTTCGTTGAATCCAGCAGAAACCGAGGCGTTCGCAAACTCCTCCCCACATACCTTTCAGTCCACTCGATGCTCAGGCACTTTACAACGGAAGTCCCCACCTCTGAGCCACTGCCTGGTCAGGAGACTCCCAGATTCTTTGATGGAGTTGAAGGAGAGCCGCTGGATCATAGAGAAGCTCCTTTTTTTCTTTTGTGGAAAGGGCGCCCGGGCCGTGGGAAAAAGCTTTGTCCTGGAGACGTTGGCGCCTCTTGGCAATGGCCTCTGAGATCTTTCTCTTTCTGCGCAAAAGAGAGAGATGGAGGCTGTTGACCCATGGATCGATCACGGCTTTTGCAAAACCCGCATGCTCATGCGTTGGCAGGCTGGGCTGGGATACCTCTTGGAGGTAGAGGTTCCGCTGCAGGGACTCAAGCTCTGGGGGTGGAGCAATCTCCTCCGGAATGAGGAAGAAATCCAATTTCCTGAGCCATCGGCCAACACTGGATCTGCTCGATAGGACCGACAGAGGTATGGAGAGGATCAGCGGGATAAAGATGGGTGAATTCCACCAGAAGAAGGATCGGTTGATCAAGAAAAGAACTCCTGCCCAGAGGAGCGCCAAAACCATTCCCCCTCCGTGGAATCGCAACGCTTGTCCCCAGGAAGTTCCGCGGTCATCCCGCTGTTGCGGTCCCCATCCCACCTGGCGCCCCAGGAGAGTGACAAAAACAAACTTGCTGTGAAAAAGCATACGAATGGGCGCAAAGAGAGCGGAGAAAAGAACCTCTCCAGCCAGGCTGAGGCAAAGCCTGAAAACGCCGCCAAATCGCCGCGCCTCGCCTTTGGCCGCGAGGAGGAAGACGCTAAAGAGCTTGGGCATGAAGAGAATGATGGCAGTCGTAGAGAGCAACGTCAAAGCCCACTGAGGATGCCACACCGGCCAGTCGGGAAAGAGAGCGCGGCCGGTATGAAAATAAACGGGCGTCCGGAAGGCTTCGGTTATCGCCTCAGCCGTGCTCAGGCTGATAAAGGTAAACCAAAGCAGCGAAGAGCCATAGGACATGGCGCCATGAAGAAACAAGGCCCTGTGGGCTGATAGTAACCCTTTGGTGAAAAGCAACCGGATGTGCTGAAGATTCCCCTGGCACCATCGCCTGTCTCGTTTCAGTTCCTCAAGCAGAGTAGGAGGCACTTCTTCATAGCTCCCACCCAAATCATAAGCGAGCCAGACCTCCCACCCTCCCCTGCGCATGAAGGCTGCCTCAACAAAGTCATGACTCAGGATGTAGCCCCCTCTGGGTGGTTTGCCGGGTAGTTGAGGAAGGGCGCAATGTTCCATGAAAGGCTTGACCCGGATGACGGCGTTATGTCCCCAGAAGTGAGAATCTCCCAGCTGAATAGAATGTAGACCTGCTGCAAATATGGGCCCATAGACATGGTTTGCGAACTGCTGAGTCCGGGCAAGAGGAGTTTCTCTGTTTACGGCGAGAGGCGCGGTTTGCAGGATGCCAACCCGGGGATGCTTTTCCATCACCCAGACCATTTTTACGAGGGTTGACCCAGCCATGATGCTGTCTGCATCGAGGACCACCATGTAGCGGTAACTGCGCCCCCAGCGCCTGCAAAAATCTGCGATGTTTCCGCTCTTGCGTTTCAGGTTTACCCTCCTGCGGCGGTAGAAGATGCGATCGAAGGCATCCAAAGCGCTGCATGTTTCGGCCCAGGCAATCTCTTCTTCAACCCATTTGTCGGGATTGCCCGAATCGCTCAGGACGAAAAAGTGAAAGTGGCGGAGCTCGCCTGTCTTTGCGAGCGATTCGTAGATCGCACGAAGCCCTGCAAACACGCGGTCCACCTCTTCATTGGCAATGGGGATCAGGATGGCAGTGAGGGCGTCGCTGTCTTCAAGGACTACGGTTTCACCCTCAGCGGGGGTCATGGCGAATCGGTCATAACGTCGAGCGAGTGTACAGAGACCGGCGATAGCTTCCCAGAAGCCTATGGAAATCCAGGCAAAGAGAATTGCAAATACAATGACCACGGCGAGCTCAAGCCATGTCGTTCCCAGGTGGGGTAAAACGCCTGCCATGTGCGCACTGGCGATGAAGGAGGTCACAAGGATGAGTCCAAGAAGGAACACCCTGCGCAATCTTGCAGTCCTCTGCCAGGGAATACTCAGAAATCTCTGGTTCATCGGCTCCTTCTGGGAACCATGACACCTCGGTTCACAGAGGGCATGGATTTAACACCCCTGGAAATGTCCTCATCTTCCAGCATAGGGACTTGTGATATGATTTTCTTCGGTCCGGCGCTCGGCCTACTATTCCTGCTGCAAGAGGACTGTCGTTGGAGGAGGAGCTCTCGCAAGGCCCGCATCGCCGCCGTGACCGGTGGGATCTCACCTGCCAGTTCCTGGGACTGCCGGGCTTGTTTGAGTGCCTCCAGAGCGAGCTCGAGCACTTCAAACGGGGGTATCTTCAGGAATTGCAGATAGAGGATGAGTCGCTGTTGAGCCCTGACCCATTCCTCTCCTGAGAAATCGATTTCCACAACTCCCTCTTGAAGCGGCTCCCTCCGGGAAGTATTGCCCCCGCCGGAAGGCCTTACCTCTTCTCTTCTCGCTTCCATCTCAGGGCAGATAAGTATAGGTCCACGTTTCAGTCAAAGCGCTATCCCCAAGCTTAAGAAAGGCCCGTAATTCAATAGGTGCTCTCTTGCTTTGGGGGAGAACTTTATCCAAGGATTTCGGTTCCTCAAAGGTGATCTGAAAGACAAGGCGCCAGCCTTTGGTGACGCTGTTCTTGTAAAGCTGCTGCTCAACGAGCTTCGCTCTCGGATCAACGGTGACCACCGCAGTCAGCGGCTTGTCTGCCGGCAGCGACTCGAGTTTTCCGCCCGCAAAATCAAGAATGAACTTCTTTGTCTTATCGTCTTTTCCTTTGGCAATGAAGGTTGAAGTGACCCGGCCCCCTGGTGGCCTAGAAGCGCCAGCACGATACCAACTCATTTTATAGGAGTACCAGATCGGCTTCCCTCCCTCCGGCACACGGGAGGGAACCCAGAAGGCGGTGATGTTATCATTGATTTCCTTGTCAGAGGGAATCTGGATGAGTTCAACTCGACCATCGCCCCATTTACCAACAGGGCTGATCCAGACACTGGGCCGGTTTTCATAGCGTGCCTCAAGATCCTGATAGTGATCGAAATCAAGGTCGCGTTGGATAAGCCCGAAGCCGATCGGATCAGGGCACTGAAACGAATTGATTTGAAGCGTGGGGGGATTGGTCAGGGGCCGCCAAATCCACTCGCCGGCGCGCGTTGCAATCATCAGCCCATCAGAGTCGTGAACCTCGGGCCGGTAATCCTCCATGCAGTGCTGCCTGTGGTTTTCGCCACAAAAGAACATGCTTGTCAATGGCGCAATGCCAAGCTTTTGAACTGACTTGCGCAGGAAAAGCCTGCTCGTCACGTCCATGGTCGTTTCTTTTCCCGGTGTGATGACGTATCGGTATGCACCGGTCAGGCTCGTGCTGTCCAGCAACGCGTAGAGCGTGATTTTTTTTGCCCCCCGTGAGGGCTTCACGATCCAGAACTTCTTAAAAAAGGGAAATTCCTCTCCTGTGCTCAGGCCTGTGTCGATGGCAAGACCCCTTGTCGATATGCCGTAGCCCATGTTCTTAGCTACAGCGCGGAAGTAGCTTGCACCGAGAAAGACAGCCACCTCGTCGTAGTAATCAGGGGTATTGATCGGGTAATGAATACGGAATCCAGCAAATCCCAGGTTGGCTGGCACCTTGTCTTTGAATTCGTTTTTTCCGTAGTCAAAGAGGTCCGGTGAGAACGGGACTGGGCGTACGCCTCTGGAATCAACGGTATAAATAGCCACGGTCCGATCGTAATAGAAACCGGGATGGAAGAACTGCACTGTGAAAGGAATTTTGTCATTCAACCAGAGGGCTCTTGAGGGTTCAAAGCGGATCTCGCGCCAGTCGTCATACCCGATCTTCAGAAGAAAATCCGGTACAGCCCTCTCAAGCTGAAAGGGCTTCTTTGCGAGCTTTCTCGCCTCTTCGATGACGTTTTGGAGACTGAAACCTTCTTGAGCTTTAGCGCTGGCGGGGAACACCTCCGCGACGAGGAGTGTGAGAGGGAGAATGATGAAGAGGGCATGCCTCAGGATACGCTTCGAGAGAAGGCAGGCCTCTCCCTTTTGGAGATGCATGAAAAAGCAGCTTGAAGCATTCATAGGACAAAACCATATCACTCTTAAGTGGCCATCAAAAAGTCCACAGATCATCGCGGGCATGAAATAAAAGAATTTTCACGAACGATAAGTATCGAAAAGAAACAAATCTATGTCAAGGCTAAAAGAGCCGCTAAAGGATGGGGTTGCCGTGTCCCTCACTGCGGAGGCAAACAGGCTTAGTACCCGAAGAGCTTCTGTTTTTTGAAAGGCAGGTAGTGCTCGGAAATGAAGTTGAGGGGCTTTTTTGCCTTCAGGAAGTGCTCGTGGAGGGCCCAGAAGACCTCCGAAAGATTCAGTTCGCCTGCGGAAGGATGCTCTGCGGCAAGCCTGTAGAACTTCTGTCCCTCTCTTTCGTACTCTTCCGGACTGATCCTTTTTTGCTCACCAATGGTAGACCTGAGTTCTCCTGATTGGGGGTAGCGGTAGTGACGCTCAGCATAATTGGGGAAAATGCCCAGGACAAAAAGGCATATGTCCGCTATTCTCTTGTAAAGGCCAAATCTATGCTTCTCGTCTACGGCTTCGCAAAAGCCCAGGAGGCTCTCTATATCCATGTCGCTGAAGCGCACTTTTCTCCACATCCCTTTGCTCACCCTGAAAGAGATGGTGTAGCTTTCGCTCTTGGTAAAAGAGGAAAGCATGTGAGCGAGATAATGGGTGAGGCCTCGATTGGTGAGGAGATCTACCACTGCCTTCGCGTCAAAGACGGGGACTCTCATGGAGCTGGTTTTCTCCAGGGTGAAACCGACTTGAGCCAGTTCCACCACTGCTCTGGTGAGCAGGATCTCAAAAAAGAGGGTCGAAGATATTTTCAGAAGGATTTCCTCGTCATCCATAACCCTCAGGAATACTCTTTCATCGGTTACGAAGCTGTTCCTAAAATCCTCATCCTCACGAAGGACCCGCTTCAGTCTCGGTTTGTCTGTGACGTGAGGTGAAGCAGATTCAACCAGAAAGTCCAAATCGCTCTCGGATAATTTCCAGGCAGTAAAATCCAAATCAAAATCCCTCTTGGATTCACCTTTTTTCAGGGAGTGGCCAAAATGCACATGCTCAAGACGGCCCCTCGTCAGCTGATCATGACTTCCTTGAGGATGGAAACACTCTCCAGCGCCTTCCCGGCTCCTTGTGCCACCTTATAAAGAGGCTCCTCCGCCACCATGATCGGTACATTCGTCTCTGCCATCAAAAGCTTGTCCAGGTTCTTCAGCAACGCCCCTCCCCCACTCAGCACGATTCCCCTGTCCAAGATGTCCGCAGAAAGCTCAGGCGGAATCTGCTCCAACGCACTCCGTACCGTCTGCACAATCGTGTTCAACTCCTCCTCGATCATCTCCCTCGTCTCTTCCGAGTCAATCGTCAATACCCTCGGCACCCCGGTTACCAAATCGCGCCCCCTCACCTCCAAACTCTGACTCTCGTCTCCAGGAAAAGCATTGCCTATCGTCATCTTGATATGCTCCGCCGTTCCAAGCCCTATCAGAAAATTATAGTTTCTGTTGATGTACTGCACAATCGCTTCATCCATCTTGTCCCCAGCCACCCTCACACTCTTGCTGTACACAATTCCTCCCAGGGATATCACTGCTACTTCCGTGGTCCCACCTCCGATGTCCACGACCATGCTCCCTGTGGGTTCTGTGATCGGCAGCCCAGCACCGATCGCCGCAGCCATAGGCTCCTCGATCAGGTACACCTCGCTCGCCCCTGCAGAGCGTGCACACTCCAAAATCGCTTTCTTCTCCACTGGGGTCACCCCTATAGACACCGCCACGATGATCCGAGGCCTCATGAGCAGCCTTCTGGGATGTACCCGCCGGATATAGCAGCGAAGCATCTCTTGGGTAATCTCAAAGTCTGCAATCACCCCATCTTTCATCGGCCGGATCGCTTCGATCTTATCAGGTGTGCGGCCAAGCATTTTCTTTGCTTCCTTGCCCACAGCCAGAACTTGATCCCTCCCCCCCTCATCTTTCTTCACAGCCACAACAGAGGGTTCATCGAGAACAATCCCCTTACCCTTCACATAAATGAGGGTATTGGAGGTGCCAAGATCTATGGCCATGTCCTGAGACATCTTGCCTAAAAAGGAAGAATGAGCCATGTTTTCCCCGGTCCTGCTCTGACGAATATGCTAAGAATTAGTATAATTAGCATATCTTAAGTTTGGCCTATGATCAAATGGAAAATGCGAGGAAATGGAGAACCCAAAAAGTCTTTACCCCATCCAACGTTGTGTAGAGCCTGCGGG
>JAHECH010000105.1 GCA_024641835.1 Deltaproteobacteria bacterium | reverse complement strand
CGTACTGAGGGTGACAGGGGACGATATTCTGGTCGATCCGGACTACGTGGATCACGCGGTGAAGCACCACTTAACGGTCAATGCAGAATATACCGACCTGAAAGCGCTGCCGAGTGGGACCGAGATAGAAGTGTTCGACGTCGCTTTGCTGCAAGACCTCTGGAAGTTGGCCAAGGACAGTGGAGGCACGGAGTATCTAACTACCTACGTGGTTCACCACAGAGATCAATTTCGCACTACAAGCGCCCCAATTAAAGAGCGTCATGCCCTGCCATGGAGACTGACGCTGGACACCCCCGAAGATTATCAGGTGATCTGTACGCTCGTAAAGGCGATGAAGGCTCGGGGTAAGGGACTCACTTATCGACTCGACGACATTGTCGATTATTTCACCGAGCATCCGGAAACCCTTGCCATCAATGCAGAGGTGAGGCACCGGCAGACTCCGCCGGAAGTCTGCACGGATTTGGACTGGAGAAGCCTGCTTTGAGCGTTCTTTTGGTAATCCCAGCAAGGGGAGGGTCAAAGAGTATCCCAAGAAAGAATCTGCAACTGGTTAGCGGACGCCCCCTCATTTCATATGCCATTGAGAACGCGCTGGGCGCATCAATGGTGGATCGCGTCATCGTCTCGACGGAAGATGCTGAAATTGCCGATTTCGCAAGGAGGCGGGGCGCTGAGGTTCCATTTATTCGACCAGCTGATCTGTCCGAGGATCATGTCTCCCTCATTCCTGTGATAACTCATGCGGCCCGAGCCATGGAGGACCTGGGGTTCCACGCCACGGTTGTTATTTCATTGCAGCCCACAGCACCCTTGTTGCGTTCACTGACGATCGATCAGGGCGTACGCATGTTGCTTAGCACCCGGTGCGATTCGGTGGTCAGCGTGCGCAGGATACTTCACAATCATCCTTACAGGGTACAGCAAATGGATCATTTTCACTGCATCACCCCCCTTTTCCCTCACGGAGAAAAGTATCTGCAAAAACAAGATTTACCCCTATTTTTCGCTATTACGGGGGGCCTTTATGTGCGGCAGCGGCAGTTGCTGGATTCCTGGTATGGAAACGATTTTTGTCTTGGTGATGATCGCCGGGGTATAGAGATTGATGAACGAGAAGCACTTGACATTGATTCGAAAGCCGATCTTTTGTTTTTTCGTTTTCTCGTTGAACAGCAATTAATGGCTGAGGTGGAGGTGTGAAGATGGATAGAGCTGGGTCCCCGTCGGTTACGGTATATATTGCTAATCACAATTACGGGCGGTTCATCGAGCAAGCAATCCAAAGCGTTCTGAATCAAACTTATCAAGACTTTGAGTTGATCATCATAGACGACGGCTCGTCAGACAATTCACGAGAAATCATAGAGAAATATGCACAGCATGAGAAAGTGATCACTATTTTCCAGAAGAACAAGGGCTTGAACGTTACGAACAACATCGCTTTACGGGCTGCTCGAAGCCGCTACATTATGCGTTTGGATGCGGATGATTACTTGGATGATAATGCATTGATGGTGTTGGCTGGGGTTCTGGACCGGAATCCTGAAGTTGGATTGGTTTTCCCCGATTATTACGTGATAGATGAAGATGGCACAATCATAGAGTTAGTGCGGCGACACGATTTCGAAGAAGTGACAATGTTTGACCAGCCGGCTCATGGAGCATGCACGATGATACGCGGCGGTTGTTTATTAGAGCTCGGCGGCTATGATGAATCAATTCGGTCACAAGACGGGTATGACCTCTGGATCCGCTTTGTTCAACACTACGGCATACAAAATGTCAACCTGCCCCTTTTTTACTACCGGCAACACCCCCAAAGCTTGACGCGAAATGAAGAATTTATTTTGGAAACCCGGACGCGAATTCTTCGTAAACAGGCACAGAGTAATGGTCAAAATCTTAGGGCGCTTGCGATCGTCCCAGTGCGTGGTACTGGGATGGATCCAGGGTCTCCAGCACTCAAGCTCCTTGGTGGAAGAGCTTTGATCGATTGGACATTGGAAAGTGCAATCCTCGCTCGGCGGCTTTCGGGTGTCGTTTTGACTACACCCGACCAGGAACTGTTAAGCTATGTTTCTAAGAAGTATGGTGACCGAGTGCTATTGGTGGAACGGGATCGCAAACTGGCATTGCCCAACACATATATCGAGGATACGATTTCCCATGCGCTAAGGGAGTCCACGAAGTACCATCCTGCACCGGATGCGCTGGTAGTCCTTTACATCGAGTGCCCTTTCCGAACAGCCGAGCATATTGATAGCGCTATTGACATCATGGAGCTGTTTGACGCGGATACAGTGATTGGTGTTCGCCAGGATTTGAGTCTTTTCTACCAGCACGACGGTGCAGGTTTGAAGCCGTTACGGAAAGTGCAATGCCTTCACTTGGAACGGGAGGAGCTATACCGACAGGTTGGTGGATTACAGGTGGTGAGACGGGATTATTTTGAAAAACACCATGAAGTGATCGGAGGCAAGATTGGGCACGTCGTTCTTGATCATCGCGCGGCAATATGGATAGGGAGTGAATGGGATTGGGACCTAGTTGAATGGCAGGCAAGCAAAATGGCGTGCTCTCCGGCATGCAGGGTGAGGAAAAGTGACGAAGGATAGACTGAAGAAGGGAGAGGTCGATTTCCGCAATCTTGGTAGAACATGGATTGTGGCTGAAGTTGGCGTAAACCATGAAGGTGATCCCGAGCTGGCGGCAGAGTTGATTCGTATTGCAGCACAGTGCGGGGTGGACGCCGTCAAGTTCCAGACCTTTCGCGCCGAACACTACGTGTCGTCTGTTCAACCAGAGCGGCTGGAACGAGCGCGAAAATTTCAGCTAGATTATGAGACATTTGGGCGGTTAGCGAGAATTGCCCGTGAGAGTGGAGTCCTTTTCTTTTCGACGCCCCTGCACGCAGATGATGTGGATTTCCTAACTGAGATCGTTCCCATGTTCAAGGTCTCTTCCGGAGATCTCACTCATCTCAGTCTCATAAGGCACGTTGCGACGAAGGGCAAGCCGATAATCATTTCAACCGGTATGGGAACGAAAGAGGAGATCCAGAAAGCTGTTGATACTGTTCTCGAAGTCCGGCCTGAGGCGAGTAATGATGGAGAGCTAATGCTTTTGCACTGCGTGGCAGCTTATCCTACACCAGCGGAGGAGGCGAATTTGGCTAGTATTGGATGGCTCAAGGAGACTTTTGCGTTGCCTGTAGGGTATTCAGATCACACGTTAGGCATTAAGGCTTGTGAACTAGCTGTCGCTGCAGGCGCGGTATTGGTCGAGAAACACTTTACTTATCGCAAGGAAAACCAGAGTTTTCACGATCACAAACTGTCGGCCGATCCTGAGGACATGCGGCAACTGGTTGCGGCAGTTCGTCAGGCAGAGATATATCTCGGAAAACCCGAGCGCAGACGAGGGCCCTCTGAAGAGAGGATGCTCTTGCACATGCGACGCTCGATTGGGGCGGCAGTAGATATACCGGCTGACAAACCGGTACAGAGGGAATGGTTGACCTACCTGCGACCCGCTTGGGGGTTACCGGAGAAGGAGTTCGACAGGGTTGTGGGGAAACGTCTGCGGCGTTATATCTCCGCCGGGGATTTAATCCGAGCTGAAGACCTGGAGTGATTTAGTTGTACTAAGAGATGTGTGGAATTGCCGGAATAGTTGGGAGAGCGTTGCAGGTTGATGCTGTGGAAAAGGCATTGCGTGCGATCAGGCACCGCGGCCCAGACGGCCATGGTGTGTGTGTGGATGAAGATGCCTGTTTAATCCATACTCGATTGAGCATCATCGACCTCTCAGAGGCGGCTGGACAGCCCATGAGAGATCAGTCTACTGGGGTGAGCATTGTGTATAATGGAGAGATTTATAATTATCGCGAGCTTAGGGCTGCTATGCAAGGTGAGCCATTTTCGAGCCAGTCTGACACGGAGGTGATTTTACGTCTGTACTTGAAGTACGGAATGTCTTGCGTGAACATGCTTCGAGGTATGTTTGCCTTTGCGATTTGGGATCCGCGCTTTCGAACTTTGCACTTGTGTCGTGATCGCTTCGGCATTAAGCCCCTATATTACTATTGCGATGGCGGTGCTGTCATCTTTGCTTCAGAAATCAAAGGGTTGATCGCCCTAGGTGTTTCTGTGAGTCTTAACCTGAGCATGGTCTATGACTATCTGAAGTTCGGTCGAACAGCCCATACCTCAGAAACATTTTTCAATCCTGTTCGATCATTGGAGCCTGGGTCCATTCTTTCTTTTCAGGAGGGGAAAACTAGAGCAACTACCTACTGGTCATTGCCGTCTGGTGGCGAGCCCGAGGATAAGTCAGACGAAGACATCGAGGAAGAGGTATGGGAACTCCTGCAAGAAACGATAAAATTACATATGGTCGGTGATGTCCCTGTCGGTATCAGCTTGAGTTCAGGACTCGATTCGCAGTTTATCGTTTCCCTGCTTTCCGGAATCGCAGAATATCAGCTTCATAGCTTCACGTTTGGATATGAAGAGCAGGAGTACGATGAGATCATTCGGGTTCAGAAGAGCAAGTTCGGCCTGCCGCTCATACAGCACTATCTTCGCACCCGTCCAGAGCAAATGCTGGAGAGCCTGAAAAGCGCTATTTACTACTTTGAAGCCCCTCTCGGTGGTCTGGGGACTTTGAGCGCATACCAGCTGATGCAGCTAGTTCGTGATATAGGGATTAAGGTACTGCTCTCAGGAGAAGGAGCAGATGAGACTTTCGGAGGCTACAAATATTACTATTATGCCTACTTTCGAGATCTATATGAAGGCGGCCAAATATCAGTCTTGCAGCGAGAGTTAGACGGCTTTTGGCGAACGAATGGCGATGAATTGAAAATAGGCAGTGCGGACTTTCAAAAATTGGTGTTGAATGACACAGCTTCGGTTCGCGCGCCGGATGGTACGAGCCTGGGCGAAAAAGGCTTCCTGGGACCGCTTCTTTTAGAATCCGAGTCCGAGAGCAGGCAAAGGAGAAATGGAACTGATACGACCCGAAAAGGGAGCCACCTGCGTAGGGTGATGCTCGATGACCTAACCCGGCTGAAGCTGCCCAAACTCCTTTGGTTTCAGGATCGAGCATCAATGGCTTGGGGGATTGAAACACGAGTTCCTTTTCTGGACCATAGACTAGTGGAGTTTATTTACCGGCTGTCACCAAGATGGATTATTCGAAACGGCGTGTCCAAGTATCTTGCTAAAAGACTGCAACAAAGATTCAAAGGTTTAGGCTCGGCTAGTGGGGTGAAACACTATGTGGCGACTCCGCAGCGTGAGTGGCTGAAAGGCTCACTGTATGACACCGTGAATCGTCACCTCGATGAAGGATGTTTGGTTAAATCGGGGCTCGTGGATTACAAGGGATGGAAACGCGCTTATGTGGAATACGCTGGTTCTCCAGCACTGGGGAACTCGTTTTTTGTGTGGAAGATGATTAACCTTGAGGGGTTACTGCAGCAGTTTCTTGGAGGGAAGGTTTGATTTAAAATGGGGAATAGATGAAAGGGATCGTTGTCTTACGAAATTTAGCAGACTATGAAACTTTTAGGGAAAAGCAGGGTGGAGGATGGGATCGCTTTGAAATCTATACCCTGCGGCCTCGAAACTGTTTAGAATTACGCCTGGCCAATGTCCCCGCCCGTGTACTGAGCGAGCATATTCCTGCGGCCGAAGCTTATAGGATTTACAGGAGAGCCTTTAAGGATGCGACGCATATGATTGACGTCAGTTCCGCAGCCCAGGGGACTGGATTTGTCCAATTGAGCCGTCTATTTAAGGCATATTATTGGGAGTTTCTCTGTGAAAGCTATGCGCTGGATGCGGTGCTAAGCAAATGGGAAAGCGAGAAGGAAAATCTCCACCTCTCCTATGTTAAGCGGCCATTGCGTTCACCTATCGTTCACACTGACCTAGTAGATCTATACCCCCAATTTGAACACATGTTCGATATGCTGGCAAAAGCAGGACGAGCAGAGGCAATCGCGGCGCAGTCAGGGGCCAGGAATAATAGCTGCCCTGTACCGGCCGGGCAATCAGCGCAGGACGGGATGTATCTGTTAAGATCTTTCTTCAGAGCCGTGAAGGAAAGAATCCGCAGAACCCAGAGAATCCCAGAAGGTAGACGCGCTATTGGTTGGGGCAGTTCCTGGGATGCCCTGATAGTGATACCGGATATGCTTAAGGTCTCTGAAACAACCGGTCTGAGACCGCTCTTGGTCACGGAAGGCATAGACGGCAGCACGAAGCGGACGGGCATGGTTTACAAAGAGGATTATGACTCGATTGAGCGGTTTTCAATAGGTCAACACCTTGAGCGCAAGTCGGCACCTCGCTTGACACATGAGGAAAGCGAGCAGGTGGAAAAGGCTTTTAACGGTTTGCTCGAAGCAATCGATGCTACAGAGATAGGTGCAAAATACGAACTATCAGGCTTGTTTCGCGGTCTACAGGGAGAACTAAGTTCCAGCATGGGATTTGCGAAGCAACTGAATGATGTACTCAGCAAGTGGCAAGGATCAGCGCTTGTATTGACACATTTCAACGGGCTTGGAGAGCGAATCATAGAACAGCTGGCTCCCCGTCACGGAATCCAAGTATATGCAAGGCCCCATGGCTGGCTGGCCAATCCTGAGGGCTATGAGTTTAAATCGACGTACTATATAGTGCCTGGGAGGCTACAGCAGCAATTCGTACGTGAATTCTTCGGTTATGGAGAAAGGGTGCTGGTGGACGCGGATCAAACGCTCTTGCATGTGACAAAAGAATGGCACAGCAAGAGCGAAGAGCAGAGGCAGCTGATCGTAGCTCAAAAGAAGAATTTCCTTGGCATTAAGGCCAGATACGTCATTATGGTTTTGGCAACAATGGCACGAAATCGCATATTAAGCGAATTCGACTATCCCACTTTCAGCACTTGCTGGTCGACGATCCTGGACTACTTAAGAGAGCGTCCAGAATTGCACGTCGTGGTTAAAGCTCACCCGGAGTTCAACTACAATTTCTGGCTATCAGCTCTATGCGACCAAAAGGAGGTAGGAAACGTCACCGTACTGAGTGACAGGTTGGAAGAAGTATTGGGGATGGCGGATTTGGTGGTTGACCTTGGATATCCTGGCACAGCGACAATTGTATCTCTTCTTTTTGAAAGGCCTCTCCTGCTTTACCGTGGCCTTTACAAGTACGTCAGGGAATTCGGTGACATTACATTCGATGCTGGCAGGTCTTTTATGATTAGTAGCTGTGACGCATTGTTGGCGGAATGGGAAAAACTAAGGCAGCAGGGCCCCGCTTATCTCGCAGACCTGCGGGGTCTCAACGCATCGCTTCTCAAAGGGTTGATGGATGTTGAAAATGAGTAGAACAAAATTAGGAGATGAATGGAGGGAAGGTTTCATCCCGAAAGGGGCAAGTCGCTGGTGGCCTTTCTCAGTAAGAAGGACACATCGATATACTGCTATGGGTTGGAGAAATCTTCTTGTGGGATGGGGTGTATTGGAAGGTTTTCTCTGTATCCAGCCAACGAGATCTCGATCGTATTGGAAAATGCTCAGCCCAGAAAGGTTGGCGAAGCTTATGCACACGGAAGGGGCCGGCAAGGAGCATCCGTCCAGGACTTTTGTAGCGTCCCTCATCCAAAAAGGCGAAAGCGTCTTGGATGCGGGATGCGGAGCTGGCGCCAATTATGAAGCTTTGCTAGAAGCTGACAGAGTGGCGGGGTACGTAGGCGTGGATTCCTCTGAACCGTCAATCCAGGTGGCCCACGAGCTCTATCCCAATGGCGACTTTCGGGTGGGTAATATCATGAGCCTTGTCCATCAATTTGGAGAGGAGTCCTTTGATGTGGTGATCGTACGCCATGTTCTTGAACATCTGCCGGATTTTCAGAAAGCGATGGCTGAATCTATCTCCGTTTCTCGGAAGCTTGCGGTTTTCGTATTTTTTTTGACACCCCGGCGCCTTCCATGTGGCCTGCGAAAGGTGAACCCTCGCATTGATCCGCCCTATTACACGTATATCTATTCACAGTCGGCAATAGAAAATTTTCTGGAAAAATCCCGGCTGTATTATCGCTGGCACTACAATGTTGGAGCAAGTCGTACCGATTGGCTTGTCAATGAAACGAATAGCGTCCTGGTTGTGGCGCGTAATCGCTCGTAGTCTAGCATTACGGTTTTTCGTTCCCCTGTTTTGCCAGAGTCGAGGAAATGACAGTTGGCGATAGGTCTAGCAAAGGGAATAGGTTGTAACCCCCTTGTGACTGTTGTGATCTCCGTGTTCAACAAGGAGGCTTATGTCCGACAGGCGATTGAGAGCGTAATTAATCAGACGTACAAGAATTTGGATATCATCGTGGTCAACGACGGTTCGACGGACCGGTCACCAGACGTAATCCGGGATTATGCAGGCCGCGACAAAAGAGTTCGGTTATATAATCAAACGAACAGTGGCGTGGCTTCATGCCGGAACAGGGGTCTCACCAATTCCGAGGGGGAGTTCATCGTGTTTCTGGACGGTGACGACTACTTCTATTCTCACTACATAGAAACTGCGGTTGGGTATATGGAGGCCCATCAGGACGCTGATTTGCTCCATGTGGCCTGGGACTATGTCGATCAGAATGGGAAGCGATTTTCTTCAGTGTCTATTGGTGCGGTGGAGGATTACTTATATACTTTGCTATTGGGGAACATATTTGCAGTACACGCAGTTTTTTGCCGGACGGCATTTCTTAGAAAGGTGGGCCTCTTTAACTTTTATACGGTTACCGACGATTGGGAGTACTGGATACGATGTGCCAAAGAAGGTGGGCGGTTTGAAGCCCTCAATGAGCGCCTAGTTGGTATCCGGGATTATGCGGGTAACAACCAGAAGATAAAGGCAAAACAACATTTGAAATATTTTCCTATTATAGACTGTGTCTTTGATCCTGCTTTTGGGCTACCGGAAGGCTACCAGAAGCTAGAAGTCCCAAGCCGGATTCGCCATCATTTCTTTGTGCTGGAAGAATATGTGCGATGGGGCTGGCGGGAAGAAGCGCAGCAGCAGTTCGAAAAGGCATTGCAGTTCCTTGGAAAGCATGCGCATGAGGTTCACTGGCGTGATTATTCCTTTGTGTTGCCGATGCTGAGTCTTAGTCGGATTGGCCGTCTGAGTCTTTTCCATTTTAGGAATTGCGCCTTTAGACAAGCTCTCGGCATATGGTTATCGCGGCTAGGAGTGGATCGAGCGATGCAAAGAAGTGTAGAAAAGCTAAAAGGACGAGCAAAGGGGGCGGTGAGAAAGTTTAGGCTGCTAGGATTAGGGAGGAAAAGGTCCGGCAGTTCTTTGAGGACAGGGGAGGATCTAAAATATCTGTATGATCGGTCAACAGGGATTAGGGAGATAAAAAAGCTGACATTGATATATTTTGAGAGACAGAGGGTGATACATCAAGGCCGATTCCGTGGATATCGGTACTCCGCTAGCACAGATAAACCAGTCCTTTACGGGACTCTGTCTGCTTTGCTCACCAAGCATCTTTACGGGGTGTGGGATGAGTGGATTGAGGTGGAATTAGAATTAATGAAGAGTTTTCAAAATGGTGACGGACTGTTTAGGGATCCAGCCATCAGTTGCCCTGAGGCTCTAGGC
>JAHECH010000104.1 GCA_024641835.1 Deltaproteobacteria bacterium | reverse complement strand
ACAAGTGAGCATGATCTATGAGGAAACGCTGGGGCGATGAATAGCGGGATGGATCGTGCACCGGAATCGTGTATCGTATGCGGGGAATCAAAAAGGGATCTCCTGATTGAAAGGCACCATGGAGGGTATACCGATGCCTGACCTGTGAACTTGGATTTCTTGACCCACGGCCTTCACAAAGGGATCTGGCTCAGCTCTATGAAAGAGAATACCTTCTGGACAACTACGACAAAGGTTACCCTCCGGGCTCAAAGGATTTTGAAAAGAGAGTCAAGAGCGAAGATCATCGATTCAAGTTTGTCAGGAGCATAAAACCCTCAGGCCGCTTGCTCGACATTGGCTGCCGTTATGGTTATTTCCTTTTTGCATGTCAGAGAAATGGATATGACGCAAAAGGACTGGATATCTCTCCGTGGGCGATTCAATATGCCGAAAAGAAATTGGGCCTTTCAGCCATAAGGGCAGAAACGGATGAGGTGGATTTCCCTCCAGGAAGTTTCGACATTGTGACCATGTGGCATATCCTGGAGCATGTCAGAAATCCCGATCTGACCCTACAAAAAGCGAGGTACTGGATAAAAGAGGATGGGATTATCGTCATTGACGTGCCCAACTACAAAGGAACGGATGCCCAGGCTACGTGGCTGGAATGGGAAGGGTGGTCTCTTCCCTACCATCTCTGGCATTTCACTTATGGGAGCCTGAAAGGCTTGCTCGAGAAACATGGTTTCAAGGTGATAAGGTACAAGGATTATCACTCCGATGTGGTGAAAAAAAAGCTGAGTGTTTTCCCGATTCTCAGACCTCTTGCCCGCCTGATTGCCAAGCGCTATTCAGGGTCCAGCATGGCCGTTATCGCAGTTCGAAAAGAGAAATCGTTTTCTTAGGGCGGTGCATAAAATCGAAACAGGAGCATTTTGCCTGTATCGCGGTGGTATTTGGTCAGCAGGAGCTGAAAGTGTTCAGGGTTCATCTTTTTCATGAAATCAAAGGCATTGGGGGGCCAATGTTTTTCCTCCCATATAAAGTAGGTTATGCCTCTTGCTTTCAGGTTGCGGACAAATTCATCATAATTCTTTCCAGTGATCTCCGCAAAATCTGAATAGGGCTGCGGGCAGGGAGCACCGGGGATGTGCAGGTTAGCGTAAAAAGAAACCCATCGGAGAATGTTCAAAGAAGTGGCAATACCGATGGGTTTGCTGCTGTTCTCTCTTTTGGCAATAAATTCTCCCATCTCCTTGAACACAAGCTTATCCGTCTCTCGCGGTTTAAGATCGTTCGGCAGGCCGAAGACCAAAATGAAACAAAAGATGATGGAAACGGCTAAGGCCTGACTCAACTTGAAGCGCTCTCTGATAAAGCCAATCGTTTTTTCGAGACCTGCTGAAATAAAGACCAATGAAGGCAGAATAACGAGGTACATAAACCGGCTTGTGCCAAACCAGCTTTGCAGCGTGTGGAGGTACAGTAGGACGATAGCCGAAAAAGCGACAAGGGCGAGATAAAGAGCTCGTTTGTCG
Organism: Deltaproteobacteria bacterium; assembly: GCA_024641835.1. Lineage (GTDB taxonomy): Bacteria > Desulfobacterota > DSM-4660 > Desulfatiglandales > HGW-15 > JAHECH01. The sequence continues at coordinate 8,146 of JAHECH010000104.1, read as the reverse complement.
CTTCTCAGCCTGGCTCCTAGTCCGCTCAGACCGATCAGGAAAAAAAGAAAAAAAGGATAGAAAAAGGCCTCCACGATGTACGACACTATGGTTGCCAGTGCGACAGCCCAGATCAAGTGCTGGGCTTGTTCAAGGAACAGTCTCAAATAGTCAATCTGAGCCTGGCTGATGAGAGATTGAAGGTTTGTGCTCAAGGATCTGTAAATGCTGAAGGGTGCCGAGATCCTGCTAAGCATCTCCTGGATTCTGTAGAGATGAGTAAGGGAGATGCCGAGGAATTTAGCCGCAAGAGTGCCTGCGAGAATGACGGCGGCAAGAGGACTGAAATAACAGAGAAGCCTCCATAGTTTTTGCTCTCTTCCGGTAAAGAGGAGGTACAGTCCGGATATGCAAAAAAAGAGGAATATTTCAGGTCTCGCCCATGAGGCGATAAGGTAACTGAGAGAACTCAGCACAGCATGGATCTCTTTGTTGGTTTCCAAGTGGCGGATGAAAAGAAACAATCCGAGGAGAGCGAAAAACCATGCGAACGGCTCTTTTATCACATCCGCGCTTCCGCCAACAAAAAGAGGCATGACTGCGAAGATGAGAGTGCCCCCTAAGGTGACGTGAAACCGGTAAAACCTTCTCAAGAGAAGATAGGCCGGGAGAATTGTCAGGCTGCCGAAGAGGAGTGAAATAAACCTTGCGGCGGTGACCCAGTCATGAAATAGGGTGTAAGCTGCTGCAATGAGGAGAGGATAGGAAGAGACATAGTTTATACCGCACGAGGTGAGCTGATCCCAGGCTCCGTAATATATGGCTCTTGCTTGGTGGATGTAGAGCGCACCATCGGGATTTACGATTGAAGTATACATGCACGCATAAAGGCGAATGAAAAAGCCGAGCAGGATAATGCTTATGATTGTGAATGATTTGACAAGAGTGATTCTGTAGGAGGGGGAATCATCACTGAATGATGGCCAAGGAGAACTCATCGGAGCTGATTACTCAAAAGTTGAAGTTGGATGATGTTGAAAAATGGAAGTCGGAAACGAACGGACATTAATCTACCCACGGTGGAAGGAGAAATCAAGAAACTTCTTGCTTTCCCAGACTCGATAACCATCCTTCCGCACGGAGTACCTCTCTGGGGCGCCTCGCCGGGCAAGGAAGTCAATTTTGCGGGGCATGGGGATTTTCTTTCGTTCCAAGGCCGCCAGAGGCGGCCACGTCTCCCGGCCTGGCCCGCCAGAGGCGGGTTCGTCTTTTCAGTGACTTATCCATGGGGGAGTTCTGCCCCCTCCGCATTCCCTTCGACAGGCTCAGGGCTGCGGCTTCCCCCACGGATAAGTCACGAAAAGGACGGCGGCCTCCCGCCAGCCCTGTTGAATTTCCCGAAGGGAACCCTATTCAACAGGGCCAGTCACTTCAGAAAAACCCCATGCCCCTCGGGGGTACGCCATGCAAATGGGTACGCCATGCAAATGGGTACGCCATGCAAATGGGTACGCCATGCAAATGGTTTGGTGCTCCTAGCAGTAAACGGGTAGCCGAAAAGGGCATGATCTTGAGAGACGCTTGATGGCTCATATGAAACTCACCCTTTACAAATACATCCTTCATGAGATCTGGCCGGTTTTCACGGCAAGCCTCATCGTGTTCATATTCATCGTTCTTGCAGCGACCATGCTCAACTTATCTGAGTGGGTTGTGAACCACGGTGTGCCTCTTCTGGGCATTGCCATGATCGTTTTGTACCTTTTGCCCGGTCTGATCCTTTTTGCCCTTCCTGCAACGGTTTTGATGTCAGTTTTCGTCGCGTTTCTACGCCTGTCCGCAGATAACGAGATCCAGGCCATAAAGACATCGGGCATTGGACTGTATCAACTCCTTCCGCCGGTCGTTTTTGTGTCTGGAATCGCATTTCTTGTGGCCTGCTCCATAAGCCTTGTCGTCGCTCCTTTAGGAAACAGATCGTTCAAGGATCTGGCATTCCAGCTGGCTTATTCAAAACCGGATATGGGCATCAGGGAAAGGATCTTCTGTGAACCTTTCCAGGGAGTCACATTTTATGTGAACCACTTTTCGGTGAGAGATAAAACCATGAGCGATATTTTTGTGGTAGATCGCCGCGATCCATCGATGACGAGTTCCATCGTAGCCAAGGAAGGCGGAATCTTCGTCAACCCCAAATCCAAGAGAATCACGATTCATTTCCAGGATGGCATTGTTTTCACAACAGACAAGAATTTGGAAACAGCCAGGACCATAAAGTTCAGTACGTACGATCTGAGCCTCGGTACTGAAGACCTGATGCCTGCGCTTTCTTCGAGAACCCCTGATCCAAACGAAATGTTCGTTCAGGACTTGATACAAAAGCTCAAAACAACGCCGAGGAATGAAGCAAGATACAATGAGATGGTCATGGAGTTGATGGAGAAGTTCTCTATACCTTTTGCCGTATTCTTGATGGGAATGATCGGAGCTCCTCTCGGGGCGCAGATCAGGGCGGGTGGCCGGTTTGCCGGCATTGTGATCAGCCTGCTCGTTTTTCTTGTCTATTATCTTTTCCTAGCCGGCATGAGAGGCCTTCGCGAGAGTGGAATCCTGTCGCCTTATATCGGTGCCTGGTTACCTGATCTCTTTCTGCTTGCGTCCTGCGTGTTCCTCATGAAAAGGGCAGGAGAGGAGCGTTCCATCAACCTGCTCAACAGGATTCTCAAAGTTCAGGAGTATTAGGGCGATGAAGGTCCTTTCCAGGTATCTTTTAAGGGAATTTTTCAAGCTTTTTGTTCTGTGTGAAGGCGTTTTCATTTTCCTGTACCTGGTGATCGATTTCATGGAAAAGGTGAATAATGCCATCGAATCGAAAGCTTCAAAAAGCAGTATGCTGCTTCACTTCCTGTACGAAACCCCTTTTATCGTGAGCAACATGATTCCCCCTGCGACCCTGATCGCTGTCATGATGTTGTTTTCAAACATGAAGAAAAGGAACGAGATCACAGCCCTAAAAGCGAGCGGGCTCAATCTTTTCAGCCTCTCAAGAATTATTGTTGGAGCTTCACTCCTCACCGGCGCCTTGGTATTTGTGCTCTCTGAGACCGTCGTTCCTTATACGACCTCCAAAAGCAACAGGATATGGAATATAGAGGTCGAGAAACAAGACCCCAACCTTTTTTATGGCAAGAATCAAATCTGGTACAAGGGAACAAATTCCATCTACTGGATCAGGCACTACGACAGCAAGAAAAAGCTCATGGAGGGATTGAGTTTCTTCTTTTTTGATAAAGACTTCCGTCTCGTCAAGAGAATAGACGGCCGAATGGGAAAGTGGGAGAACGGATTTTGGAGGATTGAAAACGGTATCATCCAGGAACTGGGGGAGGGAGGCGATTACGGGTTAAAAAGGTTTGTGACGCTGGATCTGCGATTACCCGAGGGACCTGAGACTTTTATGGCGGGTACGAGAAAACCCGAAGAGATGAATTACTGGGAATTGAAGCGCTACGCTGAGAGAGTCAAGGATGAGGGGTATGACAACTCGATATATCTCGTGGACATGAATGTCAAAGTCGCCTTTCCCTTGATCAGCGTGGTCCTAGTCCTTATCGGGATCCCGATCAGTCTCCGGCTTAGAAGGGGAGGCACGCCGCTGGCTGTTTGTTTTGGCATAGCCGTATGTTTTCTTTATCTCGTCGTCTTGGGATTTTCTCGTAGCCTGGGCCTTTCCGGGACCCTGCCTCCCCTGCTGGCAGCATGGCTTGCCAATATCGTCTTCTTATTGATTGGCACTTACCTGATGATCGGCCTCGAGAAGTAGATTCCGCCTTCACCTGCATCCATTTGGGCATGATAGCACCCATCCGAATTCTTCGTGCGATTGCAAGGCTGAACATTGGCGGACCAGCCATTCACGTCATCTCGCTGTGCGACAGACTGGCCAGGGACCGTTATCAAACTCGCCTCGTCTGCGGGAAGGTAGGCGCGCATGAAGGGGATATGTCCTACCTCGCGATGGGAAAAGGAATTGACTTTGTGATGGTTGAGAACCTTGGGAGGGAGCTCTCGCCTCTAGGGGATATCTCTGCTTTGAAAGAATTGAGAACCCTGGCCAAGGAATTCGATCCTGACATTATCCACACTCACACGGCAAAGGCTGGGACCCTGGGCCGCCTGACCGGCATGAGCCTGAATGCAGTCAGGCGCAAACGATCCAGGATAAGACTTGTCCATACTTTTCACGGTCATGTGTTCCACAGCTACTTCGGTCCCCTTAAGAGCCTGGCCTTTGTTCAAGTTGAAAGATTCCTGGCCAAGTTTACCGATAGGATTGTCGTCGTGAGCCCTCTCCAGAAGAAGGAAATCTGCGACAAGTATTGCATCGCCGATCCAGCAAAAGTGAGGGTAATCCCGCTCGGGTTTGATCTCCAGGGTTTCAAGGCACGGAGTGATTCAGGGACGGCCATGAGAAAGCGGCTTTTCCCCGCTGCTCCGGATCGGATCACTGTAATAGGAATTGTGGGCAGGTTGACGGGAGTCAAGAACCACAGGATGTTTCTGGAGGCGGCAAAGGGTTTGCTTGAGGCATCGGGAGACCAGGTTTACGGGTTCTTGATCGTCGGAGATGGGGAACTCAGTGAGGAGCTGATGAACTATGCCAAGGAATTGGGAGTGAGTCGTGCGGTCACTTTTTCCGGGTGGCAAAAAGATATGGCAGCTGTCTACAACGCCATGGATGTGGTTGTCCTCACCTCTTTGAATGAAGGGACGCCCGTGACGTTGATCGAGGCGATGGCCGCACGAAAACCGGTGGTGGCCACAGAGGTTGGGGGTGTTCCGGATCTTCTCGGTTCGATTGACAGGGAGGAGATCGAAGGATATAAGGTCGCGGAAAGAGGGCTGTTGGTTCCATCGGCAAAGCCCATAATCTTGACAAAGGCGCTGCTCCATCTTAACAAACACAGGGAATGGGCCGGGGAAATGGCCGAAAAAGCGAGCCAGTATGCGTGCAAACAGTTTTCAGTGGAAAGGCTTGTCAAAGACATGGAATCCTTGTATGAGGAATTGATGCTTTGAGGAGCGCGGGGATAGACCCGAAAAGAAAGCCATGTCCATGCTCCATTACATCATTCCTTTCGCAGGCAGTTTCCTGCTATCTCTCCTCTTAACGCCCCTCGTAAGAAAGGTTGCTCTGAGGACAGGGCAGGTGGCTGTTCCCAAAGATACCCGGTGGCACAAGAGAGCAACACCCCTCATGGGTGGAGCGGCGATATTCCTTTCTGCCATCATCACCTGGGGTTTCTCTTTTGCCTTCACGGACTGGTCATTCATTGGACGACCTTATCTGCCCGTCATTCTCGGCTCCTTAGCCATGTTTCTCCTGGGTCTGACTGATGACATCATCAGCATGGATCCCCAGCACAAGCTCGCTGCCCAGATCATCATTTCCTCCATTGTCGTCTATTTGGGATTGCGGCTGAGCTGGACTTCTTCCATGACCCTGAATCTATTCCTCTCCATTGTCTGGATCGTGGGTATCACCAATGCCTTCAATCTCCTGGACAACATGGACGGGTTGTCTGCGGGGATTGCTTTTATCGCTGGGATCTTCGTTTTTCTGACTCAATTCCTGAAGGCCGAGATGAGCCAGTCCCTCAGTTTTGTGCTCCTCGTGAGCGCAGGATATCTCGGTGCTATTCTTGGATTTCTCGTATACAATTTCAATCCTGCCAGTATTTTTATGGGGGATGCGGGGAGCCTCTTCATCGGCTTCATGATTGCCTGTCTGACAATGATCAGCGGGGGTCGGGAGGCGACGGGCATGGGTGTGGGGCATTTGCTTTCCGTGATTGCTATCCCCATATTCATTCTGTTTATTCCCATCGTGGATACGGGCTTCGTGAGCGTCATGCGCAAGCTTTTCAATCGCCCCATATCGCAGGGTGGAAAAGACCATTCATCACATCGCATGGTGGCGGTGGGGCTCTCGGAGAGGAAAGCGGTCCTCGTGCTCTATGGGTTTTCCGCCGCTTCAGGCATCATCGCTCTAACGTTCCACTACTGGAACTTCAGCACTACCCTTGTCCTCATCATATTCTACCTGGTGCTCGTGGCTCTTTTCTGGATCTATCTTGGAAGGGTCAAAGTTTATCCTGGAAAATCCATTTTATCTCAGGATACCTCCCATGTTCTAACCCCAATCCTTGTCGACATCACATACAAGAGAAGGCTGTTTGAGGTTTTTCTCGATTTCATTCTCGTATCTGCGGCCTACTACACCTCCTATCTCCTACGCTTCGAAGGCGACATGGGTGGGAATTTCGATTTCTTTCTGAAATCGCTTCCCATCGTGGTCGCCTGCCAGATCCTCTCTTTCTACGTCATGGGCGTCTACCGGGGGGTGTGGGAGAGGACAGGCATCAGAGACCTGATCGGATATATCAAGGCCATCACCATAGGCACTGTCCTGTCGATCCTCATCATCCTGTTCATCTATAGGTTCGAAAGCTTTTCTCGTGCCGTTTTTGTGATTTATTGGGGTCTCATGTTCATTCTTGTATCCCTATCGAGGCTTTCCTTCCGCATTCTTGACGAGGGCCTCAGGCTGGGAAATCGGCAAGGTGAAAGGACTCTGATTTTTGGAGCAGGGATTGGGGGACAGATGACGCTGAAGGAGATTGAGAGCAATGACGAACTGGGGTTGAAACTTGTGGGTTTCATCGATGACAATCCCCGGCTCCACGGGAGAAAAATCGAGGGATATCCTGTTTTGGGAGGGAGTGAGGATCTGGAAACAATCATCAGGAAGCACGACATTAAAAAGATCATCGTTTCTTTTAAGGCCAATGGTGCGGAGAAGACAAAAGACATCAGGAGGTTATGCACGGATCTGGACGCCCAGGTGGACGTAAAGCAGATGAGGATCATTATCAACTGAAGATATCTTCGGCAGGCAGGCATAGGGTTGGGAAAGGGCTTCCCAGCCCTATGTCTGTTTTGGTCATGTGCAAAACTGCTCCTGAGAATCGGGTTGCATCTTTTCGGGCTGCTGTCCAAACGATGCGGTGGTATCTCCTGGCGGGGTGATGGTGCCTTTTCTTCAATACCGAGGCTCCCGGACTGGTCATTTCAAGGAGTTACGGACGGGTGGTGCCGAGAGGCCCATGGGTAACGGGAAATCGCCGTGTGGATGGCTTCCAAAGAACGTTGAAGGCGAGATTAAGGATTGACAAATTTCCCCCTTATTTCTATAGAAGGGTTCAACTCTCAGATCGCTGTTTGGAGCAAAGGAGAAGAGATGGACTTCAACCTTTCCATGGAACAGGAAATCCTGAGAAATTCAGTACGCCAGTTTGCTGAAAAAGAGATCAAGCCAGTGGCGAGGGAACTGGATGAGAAAGAGGAATTCTCGTATGAAACCATGCGAAAAATGGGGGAGCTCGGTCTCTTCGGGATGTTTGTTTCTGAGAAATACAGTGGCCAAGGCATGGACTATATCTCTTATATTATAGCGACGGAGGAGGTGGCGAGAGTTGATCAGTCGCATGCGGCAACTATTGCCGCGGGAAATTCATTGGGCACCGGTCCGCTCTACTATTTCGGGAATGAGGAACAGAAGCGCAAGTACCTTCCCAAATTGTGCACCGGAGAGACCCTGTGGGCATTCGGTTTGACAGAGCCCAACGCTGGCTCGGATGCGGCCAACAGCCAGACCACAGCCTCTTTGGACGGGGATGAGTGGGTCATCAACGGCAGCAAGGTCTTCATCACCAATGCGGCGAGCAGAATCACCGCTGGCGTGACAGCCCTTTGCCGGACAGGGGTGAAACCGGATGGCCGCACCGAACTATCCTGTATCCTTGTCGAATCAGGAACGCCCGGCTTTCTGGCCAAAGAGATGCATGGAAAGATGATGTGGCGCGCCTCGAACACGGCCCAGCTCTTCTTTGACGACTGCCGGGTCCCCAAGGATAACCTTCTGGGGCCTAGGGGGCACGGGTTCTATCAAATGATGCAGACGCTGGATGGGGGCCGCCTGTCCATTGCGGCTATGGGTCTCGGAGGAGCCCAGGGTTGCTTTGAAATGGCCATGAAGTACAGCCAGGAGAGGATTCAATTCGGGAAGCCTATCGCCACCTTTCAGGTCAATGCCTTCAAGTTGGCG
>JAHECH010000768.1 GCA_024641835.1 Deltaproteobacteria bacterium | reverse complement strand
TTTGGATACCATTGGTCAGATGTCCTGCAATCCAGCCATAGGTGGATCCGCCAAGGGCCATCTGGTAAAGGAAATTGATGCACTTGGCGGTGAAATGGGTCGAAACACTGATTTTACTGGTATTCAATTCCGAACACTGAATCGGAGCAAAGGCCCCGCAATTTGGGCAACCCGAGCGCAGTGCGATAAAAAATCCTATCAATTCCGCACCAAATGGGTTTGTGAACGTCAACCCAATCTAGATCTCAAACAAGGGCAGACCATAGAGATTGAAGGCAAGAATCAGACGGCTATAGGCGTTACGACGTCGACTGGCATCAGGTATCTTGGTAAGACTGTCATCATTACCACCGGAACCTTCCTGCAAGGCTTGATGCACATTGGGCAGAACAAGCAACAGGGCGGTAGAGCTGGCGAAGGACCTTCACTTGGATTATCCGGCTCGCTTCGCACTCTCGGCATTGAGCTGGAGCGCCTGAAAACTGGCACGCCACCAAGATTGCTCCGTCGCTCTCTTAATCTCTCCGCGATGGAAGATCAACCCGGCGATGATCCGGCGCCTCTTTTTAGTTTTTGGCCTCATGAGATGTTCCACATGGAACAATCCGGCTTAGCGACCAAAACGCCGAATTCAAATCACAAATACCCGGCAGGGTCAGTTCTTGATAGAGAGGGAAGTCAATTGAGTTGTTATCTGACAAAAACAACTACTGCTACAAAGAATATCGTTCGTGAAAATCTGCATTTGTCACCAATGTATTGCGGTGAAATAGAAGGTGTTGGGCCTCGCTATTGTCCATCAATTGAGGATAAAATTGTCAGATTCGCAGATAAAGAGAGCCATCAGATATTCCTTGAGCCAGAAGGAGTCAATACGGACGAATTCTACATTAATGGACTGTCCACCTGTCTGCCGTTCGAGGTCCAGATCAAGCTGGTCCGGTCCATCGTCGGTTGCGAGAATGCTGAAATAATGCGACCAGCCTATGCGGTGGAGTACGACTTTTCACCGCCAACCCAAATCCTCCCTTCGCTGGAAACCAAATCCTGTGAGAACTTGTTTCTGGCTGGACAGATTAACGGCACATCGGGTTATGAGGAGGCAGCTGCGCAGGGGCTCATGGCTGGCATCAACGCCGCGCGGCGGTGTCAGGGAAAGCCTCCAGTCATTTTGAAAAGGGATCAAGCTTACACGGGCGTTCTCATTGACGACTTGGTAAACCTTGGCACGCGGGAGCCATATCGCATGTTTACTTCGAGGGCTGAATATCGTTTGTTGCTCCGTCAGGACAATGCAGACATGAGGCTCTCGGACATTGGGTATGAAATCGGACTGCTTCCCAAGCCCCTATATGAGATGTTTAAATCGAAGCGCGAGCGCATCCAAAATGAAATCGCCAGATTGAATAACACCAGATTAGGCAGCGATACCTTAGCTCAGCTCCTTCGTCGCCCGGAGATCAGCTACCGCAGTCTTGAAGGAAGAGATGAATCGCTTTCCGATGGGATGATGGAGGCGGTTGAAACTGATATAAAGTATGAAGGTTATATTCGGCGGCAAATTGGAGACGTTGAGAAATCTAAAACGCTTGAATCGAAGAATATACCAAGAGCTTTTGATTATCAGTCTGTTTCAGGATTGAGTTCTGAAGCCCGGCAAAAGCTGATCAGCATTCGACCGCTGTCTTTGGGGCAAGCCTCTCGCATTTCTGGCGTTTCTCCAGCCGACGTTGGTCTGTTGGCCGTCTGGCTTAAGCGTTCTAATTTGAACAAGGACTCGGAAACCTCGGCCGAAAAGTCAGAGTCCGGCGGTTAGGCAAAAATCGAAACGGTTAAGAAATGATCTCTGTTGTCGACCCCTACCCATCCGGTCTTGAATTATCTGCGCTGGTTCAGGATATTTTTTCCCCGGAGGGGATTCTGTCAAAAGCCAGCAACTTTGAGTTTCGCCCGCAGCAGCAACAAATGGCCGTAGCCGTCGCTAACGCCCTGCAGAACCGAGAACACCTGGCCGTCGAAGCCGGGACGGGGGTCGGAAAGTCCCTAGCATACCTGATTCCAGCGATTCTGTTTGCCGTGACCGAGCGCAAAAAGGCGGTCATTTCTACGCATACGATCAACCTCCAGGAGCAACTCACGGAAAAAGACCTTCCGATGTTGGCTTCAGTGTTGGAACTGCTCCCCAATCCGGTGAAGTTCAACTTCACCATGCTTAAAGGAAGGGCTAATTATCTCTGCACTAGACGTTTGAATAAATCTATGCAGCAAAGTGGCAACTTGTTCACTTCATCCGAGGCCGAGGAATTGCAACGCATTTACGAGTGGTCTCAGAAGACCAAGGATGGCAGCCTTTCGGACTTTGAAATGGAACCCGATCCTAAGGTCTGGGGTCAGGTTTGCTCTGAGCGCGGCCTATGTTCTCCAAAAGTTTGTGGCTACCAATCGGACTTCGGAAAAGACCATGGCATTTGTTTCTTCCAACGCGCCCGGAATCGAATTCTTTCCTCGGACGTGCTCGTGTTGAATCACACCCTGTTCTTCACCTTGCTCGGAGGAGTGAATGAAGAGCAGGAGGGGGGCATTTTGTTCAAAAACGACTTTGTCATCTTTGACGAAGCCCACACGATGGAACATGTCGCT
>JAHECH010000767.1 GCA_024641835.1 Deltaproteobacteria bacterium | reverse complement strand
ATCCAAAGTTTTCGCCTTCTCGCCATCACCGTCGGATTTGTAGCACCTCCTCATTGACCCTCACCACCTCTTTATCCCCTTCCACAGACGAAACCGCCTCCTTGAGTCTTGCAGCTTTCGGCCCCTCAGCCTTGGTCCATTCCCCACTTTTGCTGTCGATGACTATCTCTGTCCTGGCTTCGCCTCCGGAGGAGGCAACAATGCGCGTTCCTTCAGCTTCATCTTTCACAGTGATAGTTTCATCAGGATAGCCCATTCTCTTGAGCTCCTGCTTTAGGAATGCAATAATCTCTTTCGTCCATGTATCTTCCAGTTTGTCGAGTTTAACCCAGATCCCTCGTTCACACAGTTTGCCCTGTATTCGATCAAACTCCTGGGTGCACTCTGTTTGATTCTTGAACCCTCTTGGGGAAAGATCGACTGACAGGTAACCCTCGGGGCTCAGGGAGAAGGTTACCTCAGCTCCCTTATGCTTCTCTGCGCCCCTGCCTTTCAGATTTATACCGCCCTCAATTTCTTCAGCCTCAGTGTCAGCATACCCCAGTTCATGGAGGACCTCTTCCAGGACAGCTCTTACATGCCTGTTGACACCACGTTGGTGATCGAGGAGAGCCTGGTTCAATCCTTCGTGGAAAGCCTTTTTGCCCTCAAGAAGCATTTCCATCAAACGATCTTGGTCATTCTCAGGCTGAATGAGGGCAGGTTGCACCTGATCAAGGAGCTCCTTCAGTTCTCTAATAGGGTCCTTGATCAGATCACCAAAGCTCTGATCCAATTTGGCGGTAATGTAACGTTCATGTAAGGCGAGGTACTCTTCCCATACTTTTCGCCTTGCTTCTCGGTGTTGTTTGTCTTTTTCACGACCCTCCTGGATCGTGTGCTCCAGCTCATCCAGGTTATTCTCGATATCTGAATTAGGCTCTGAATGTTTTTCCAGGGCTCTTTCCAGTTCCTGGATCTTGCTCTGGATGGGCTTGCGGTCGTTCTCCTGCAAAAAAAGCAACGACGCTAGCAGCGCCCGACATTTGGCTAGTCGCATCTTGTGCTCTCCTGTGTCGTAATCGATGTCTACTGTGACAGGTATTGGAGGCGGCGGAGCACTGATGCGATCCTGAACGTCTACCGGCATCAAATCCTCTTGTTCTCGTTCCAGCGCTTTCTTGGCTTCGAGTAAATTTTCATGATAGATTCTTTTCTTATCTTCATCTGTTAAAAGTGGAGGTCCTATATCGCTGCGACGCAGCTTCTGCACTTCACTTTCCAGTAAATCGATTCGTTTGCGAATAGCTATCTGCTGGGCGGTTTTCCGCTGCGCCTCGAAGAATTCCTCTTGTTCCCGTGTCAATTGCAAAAGGGCTTGCTCTTTCTGCTTCGACAAGAAATCCTCTCCCTGCTGAGCCCAATAAAGAAAGGTCTCTTCCAGTCTCCTCATCTGCTCTTCGTCTCCCTGCCTTAGCTCCGCCAGTCGTTTTTGTCGCTCCTCCTCCAACGCCTTGAGATGTTCCTCCCAAGCCTCCTTGCAACTCTTGATAGCACGGTATCCACCCTGGAAAACGAGATATCCGGCTCCCAAAATCAGGGCAGCTCCGACCAAAACTGGTGCCGCAACAATAATGACACCTCCCGCACTTTCACTCATGATACCTATCTCCTTCCTTAACGATTCAAAGCCCGATCCTCAAGATAAGGAGGCTATGGATTACTTCAGTGACTCCAGATCACTGACAGTGGAAAAGACCAGTAAGCAAAAAGAATTCTCCCCTATCGCCAGTCACCCAGAATCACAAAAGGGGCCCAGAAATAGGGATGGCCATATTCAGGCCTCGCCTTGACCGCCTGCATGGCCAATTGCAAAGCCCTAGCCTTTGTCTGGTGGTTCTTCACATAGTGCCAGTAGAAGTTTTCCATCAGGTAAGAGGTAGATTCATCGGCCACTCGCCACAGACTCAGCATAACCGACGCTGCACCTGCGTAAAAAAGACCACGACTAAGCCCAACCAGTTCGTCAGCCATGGTAAACCTGCTCAGGCCCGACTCGCAAGCACTGAGGGTGACGAGGTTGCAGTCGAGCTTCAGATTGAAAAGGTCCAAAAGATAAAGACGTCTATTCTTCAGGTTATCCGCGACGATATCGATCCCGGACAAAAAGGGTTGATCGTGGTTGAATTCGCCATGACAGGCAAGGTGGATGATGTCGGCTTGATTCTTGATGTCGGCGATCCGGCGAAGATGGGCATCATCTCCCTTGAAGACGCGCGAATTTGGGGAAAAGGCCTTTTCCAGCAAATCGGCCTCTCTGTCAGCATGGGGAAGATTTCCCGTGTTCCGAGCCAGGATCACACCGTGCTCCCGGCTTACGCGCTCTTTTCCCTTGCATAGTCGGAGAATCGAAGCCGAAGGGCAATAGGTAACCTCGTACCGGTCGCAGAGATAACATTTCTGCTCCCGGTCATAAAGAGCGTGAAATGGAAAATAATGCCAAAACAGATGGGGCGATACGATCAAGTGGCGCCGTTCACGGAGAAACTGCAGTAAAGGCCTGGTCATCATGTCGTAAAGCGCGGCCAGTGGCTGCCGGACATCCCGGATGAATTCGTGGGCCCGAACGTCAAGTGAGGAAGTTTCTCTCATGGCACAGGCTAG
>JAHECH010000766.1 GCA_024641835.1 Deltaproteobacteria bacterium | reverse complement strand
CTCATCCCAAACGGAGTGACGGGATAGGGATTATGCAAGTCATCCCTGAACCAGAAGATCTGTTCATCGCCATGCCCTAGCCTCATCGCCCTCATCACATCAGGCTCTTCTACTTGGTTCATTGCTTCCTTCTTGTCCATCTCATGTCTCCTTTCAAAGTAAGGTTGCCAAAGGATGGGTTTCCTGAACAGGGTGCATCCTAATGGAACATTACCCACCATACAAGAAGACTCCCAGTCCTCTCTGATTTCGGGTTACTCCAGATGAAACAATTCCATCGCATTCTTTGACAACACCTTTTCCTTTTCTTCGGCAGAAAACCCGACTTCATCCAGGGTGGCCAGGTTCTCTTCGACGGTTCCGGAAGCGCGGTGAGGAAAATCCGTTCCAAAAAGCATGTGATCTGTTCCCATGTACTCCCATGCACATTTTATCGCTGGAACATGCATGGCAAGGGTGTCCACATAGACCCTTTCCTTATAGACATTCCCTGGCAGACCGCCTGCATCGATATCAAACTCCTTTGTGTACCGCTTAAAGGCCGTGTTTATCCGACCCATCATATAGGGTGCCATACCGCCCAGGTGAGAGTGTATGACCTTAAGTTTTGGAAATTTCTTAAATACGCCTGTGAAGATAAAATTGGTTACGGCCATGGTCGTATCCAGGGTGAAGCCGAAGAGCTGCATAGGCAGTTTGGCCTTCTTCATGGCATCGGCTGTGAGCGGTGTGAATGCGGGATGAACCTTAACCGGAAGCCCCAAATCGGCCGCCCTCTCAAGGATCGGGTGGAACCTGGGGTCGCTGATGAGAGTCCCGTTCACATTCGAATAAACCTGAAGGCCCCTGGCGCCAGGAAGCTTCGAAACCCTCTCCATTTCAGTGATGGCCTTATCCACATTCTGGCAGGGCACTGTCATGAGGAAATAGAAGCGGCCCCTGTAATCATCACAAAACCGGGCGAACGTATCATTGATCTTCTTTGACCATTCAACGGCGTCGGATTCGGAGACCTCTCCCACACCCGGGGCGGTGTGAGAAATCACCTGAACATCTATGCCCAGATTGTCGAGATCCCTCACTCTGGCCTTAATATCAAAATCTGCGGGTTTGTCCACGTGCCCCGCCGGTATACCCCCTATCTTGGCCAGGCCTGATGTTGGGCTCGTCCATTCAAACGTGGGGTCCTCAGTCCTCTGAGATAAAAAATCCAACCATGGTTTGGTGTAGAAGTGGGTGTGGATGTCAACAATTTTATATCCATCTTTCATCATCGTCTCCTCCTTCTGATCGTTTCTTCATGTGCACTAAATTTGTTTAGAGTATTATGTCAAGATGACGTTTGTTCTATTTCGGCATCGACACACCCTTGCGGTCATATTCCATCTTCTTGAGCACTTTTCGCCTGAGCTTACCGTCAGCTGTCTCAGGAAGATCGTCCACAAATTCGATCTCCTTGGGGTATTCATGCAGGCTCAGGCGGCTTTTTACGAATTGCTGAATTTCACGGATCAACTTCTCCGTTCTTTCCGCACCCGGAGCGGCTACAATAAACGCTTTTACGATCTCACCCCGCTCTTCATCCGGGCTTCCCACAACCGCTGCCTTCTCCACAGCGGGATGTTTCTCGAGCACCGTTTCAATCTCAAAAGGACCAATCCTATAACCCGATGACTTGATCACATCATCACTTCTTCCTTTTGGGAAAAAATAGCCGTCCTCGTCAAAATATCCATAATCACCGATGGGATTCCACTGATTTTTCCGCCAGACAGCCACCTGACCGGTCTCTCCCGGCGGGAGCTCCCTGCCAGTGTCATCTAACACACCCAGCCTGACACCGAGTATGGGCTTACCGCTCGCTCCTAATCTGGGCTTCCAGTCATCGAATGCGTAATCAAGAATGATCGGCCCTGATTCCGTGTTTCCGTAAGTGCTCCCGATATAGATGCCCAGTTTGTCCCGGAAATATTGGACCACATCCCTGTCAATGGCAGCACCCGTATAGGTCAATCGCCTGAGTTTCAGCTTATGGTGATCTAATTCCCCGCAATCCCGAATCATATTATAAACTCTGGGAATAGCCGATAACACGGTAATCTCAAATGCCTCCAGTCCGTCCAAGAAGACCTTCGGATCGAACTTGCCATGATATCCGCCAATCCCGTTCCCGAATACCATCGGCCCGACCGTCCCGTACCAGATCCCGTGCCCCCATGCCGGAGATGAAGTACACATGTACCGATCCCCTTCCCCAAGACCCAGCCAGAATTTCGTAAACACGGCCGTAACTGAGGCGGCCGAGTGATTGTAAAAAACCTGTTTGGGCTGCCCCGTGGTACCGCTTGAGAATTGTATCAACGCGAGGGTATCTGCCGAAGTATTCGTCTCGCACTGAACCTGCTCCTTCTCAATGCGCTCTACCAGCTCCTCAGAAATCAGCATATCCTGAAGCATCCCCGAGGGGATGATTTGGGATCGCTCTTGGCTTATGACGGCGAGCTTCACGTGGGAAGTCTCAATCCTGTACCCGATCCCTTCCGTCCCGAGAAGGGGATAGCAGGGTACGGCCACTGCGCCCCTTTTAAGGGTGCCAAAAAAGCTGATGTAATATTCAAGGGAGGGACTGAGAACGATCGCTACG
>JAHECH010000765.1 GCA_024641835.1 Deltaproteobacteria bacterium | reverse complement strand
GGAGGCCACCGCAAGTGAAGTCTAGTAAAGCAGAAATTCTTGCCAAATTCCATAAGATTCCTGTGATCCGTTTTGAAGATCAGAAACTGACTTCTTTCTCTGGAGTGTTGGTATTTCAAGTATTGTTCAACCAGTTCCGGCTCAAGGAGCGTCTGAAGAAGTGCTTTGAGCACATGAAGGTTTCTCCCATCTTTGGGCGCCACTTGGTGGTCCTGCTTCTGATTGTGCATCTTGTACTGGGTTTCCGTCGTATGAGGGAGATCGACTATTACCGGGATGATCCTCTGGTGCTTCGGCTGATGGGGTTGAGAAGACTTCCCGACGTATCCACCATTTCGCGAGCGCTTTGTCAGATGGAAGCAGAGGGTGTAGAGAAGGTCCGTGAACTGTCCACGGCTATGGTGATCGAAGGGTTGAAGAGAGAATCTCTTTATCGCTTGACCTTTGACTTTGATGGTTCGGTTCAATCCACCAAGGGCCATGCGGAGGGGACGGCAGTTGGTTTCAATAAGGTGAAGAAAGGGGCACGGAGCTACTATCCCCTGTTTTGCACCGTGGCACAGACTGGGCAGTTCTTCGACCTCCTTCATCGTCCTGGCAATGTTCATGATTCCAACGGGGCTGATGAGTTTATGCTGAAGTGCTTCCAGAAGGCCAGAGAAGCTCTCCCCAATACCCTCTTTGAATCCCGGATCGATTCTGCCTTCTTCAATAAAGACACCCTGAGCACTTTAGGCTCCTCCCATGTCCGGTTCACGGCCTCTGTCCCTTTTGAGCGGTTCCCTGAGCTGAAAAGCATGATTGAGCACAGGAAGCGCTGGAAAATCATAGACAGGGAATGGTCCTATTTTGAAACCCAGTGGAAACCCAAGTCCTGGGAGAGTTCCTACCGCTTTCTGTTCATCCGCAAGAAAGTCAAGAGCCAGCAGAAAGGTCCTCTGCAACTGCACCTGTTCGAGCCTCGGGACCTGCACTTCGACTACAAAGTGATTGTCAGCAACAAGACCGAATCGGCCAAGAGTGTAGTTCAGTTCCACAATGGCCGGGGTTCCCAGGAGACCATCTTTGGCGATGCCAAAACAGATGCAACCCTTGATGTGCTCCCCTCCAGACGACTCGCAGGGAATCAGATCTTCACCCTTTGCGCTATGATGGCTCACAATCTGTCCCGAAAAATCCAGATGCTGGCATCCCCTTGTGCTTCTCGATCCCTTCCGAAGCGTCCTGCCCAGTGGGCATTTGAAAAACTCGACAGCCTCAGACATCGAATCATTCAAAGAGCAGGTCGCCTTACAAGACCTGTCGGAGAACTCACCCTCACGATGAGTGCAAATCATGCGGTTCAACAAGATTTGCTGCACTTCCTTGATGTGCTTCAGATGGCAGCATGAAAAACAAAAAGTAGAAACTACAGATTTTATGCAACGTTAGGGTGAACTGCCCTGCGCTGTGAAGGTATCGCAAAACCTGCCCTACCCGGTCCATGAGCTTCAAGCTGCTGTCAGGCCTAAATTTCGGCTTACCTTCAATACTATCAGCTCATATAACTTCGAGGTGGAGAACCCAGGGTACTTTTTCCGGCCATTATCATTCAAGTATCTCAATAGGCGGAATTCTTACCATGCTATAAAGGTCATATCAAGAAGCCTTTTCTACCTAACCAACCTGATAAGCGAACCGTTCGCCACGATCCTCCGCTCACCAGGCAGCAACTGGGCCCAAGCTGGGCCCAAAGGCCCAACCACTACCGAAATCGGGGAGCTCTAAAGAGAGAGGTAACAAACCCTTCAGAAAAATGGGATGGGTTTGGCAGGGGAAATAGGCCTAAAAGGGGTAATATAGTAAGAAGGTGTACGACGCTTCCTGTGTGGCCGAAGGACTGAGACGAGATGAAACAGCTTTAGTAGCTTATAAGATCAAGGCCCTGTTTGTCAGAGGGGCATAATTGAGGACAGAAGCCATTGAACAAAATAATAAGACTCAAAATAAGTAAAATTGGAAATCTCTTTTTCATGGATGTAACTTCAATACAGCACTATGCTATCATATGAGACGTTAGACAAAAAATAGGGTATGTCAAATCTCTTTAGCTAAAGGGCCTCCAGAATCTTTCATCAACAGCCTTTCTTACTTGGCGGAAGGAAAGACCATCCTTATAGTGAGAAAATGCAAAAATAGCCTGGTCTTGGCATATGTCACATTCCGCGGCGTGGGTGTCAACAAAGCAGGTCAAAAGGCTTTTGTGGCCGAGGTTTCTTTTACAGTGACAGTAGCAGTAAATGCTATCCAGCAGTTCCCTGTTGCCTTTGGCTATTGAATACGCTTGGGCCACTTTTCCTCTGAACAGAAAGGGTTCAAGTGTCGGCCGAACTTCACCTCCTCGTAACAATCTGATATCCTTTATATTTTCGTCTAATGATGCTGTCTGAGGAGAGGTATCTCTTAAGGCTGGCCGTGTGTATTTATTATAGAGAAAGTAACTGACCGTGACAACCACTATGGCCAGGCCAACCATCAACGGAATTTTCCGTGACCCTGAACGCATCCTTGTTCTATTTTGAGAAATAGTGTTAGGCCTTTTCTTTCGGGAACTCTTTTTTGATCTTTTTCTGCTCATTGTGAATCTTCCCCATTTCTTCCTGTTTTACCC
>JAHECH010000103.1 GCA_024641835.1 Deltaproteobacteria bacterium | reverse complement strand
GAGGGCTTCTGGGGTTGATCAAGTTTTTGGACTTGCTCAGGTTTGAAGAGGCGTTCGATCAGGTCTATCGGGGACCCAGCCGAGAACCCGAACTGGGGCACTACCGGATGGTCGTGGGGATTTTGATGTTGCTTTTTATCGGGTTCAATCGCCTGTGGCATTTTGTCTATATCCGGTTGGATGCGATGGTGTGTGGGTTCTTTCAGCTTGTTCGTTTGCCAGCGGCCAGCACCTTCTGGCGCTATGTAGACAGCCTTGGGGTCAATCAGGCCAATTCGATTCTCAGAGTGAGCAGGGTGTTGCGGGAGCGTGCTTGGCTTCTGTGCAGGCTCAGGTACCGCATGGTTCATGTGAGTATCGATAGCCCCCTCCAGGAGCCGCTGTGCTTTATCGATATCGATAGGATTCGGCGGCATAACGTCAGCATAAAGCTTTCTGGCCTGCTCCATTAACAAATATGATGGTTCTTCAATATCTTCGTAAGGCATTTTTCCCCCGCCTTGTTTTTAACTTGGGAATAGGGGTTGAGCTAAGATTCCAGTTGCTATACAGATTGAGAGGGGATTTGGAAAGAAAATTCCTGAAGATGTAGTTGAGCTGGAATGGCTGAAAGGTCCAAGTCGGCTCCCTTTGGTGTGCAAGTGGGCAGGGTCTCTGAGCAGGAAAGAGAAAGGCTTGAGAGCCACCTCAATGACTGATCCTCTCATACCTCAAAGTCCACTCTTATTTTGAACATTTTCACCGCCGGTAGATTCCGTATTTCCGTCACCCCTGTGACCATGGAGATTTCCTTCAGGGCATTCTCAATAAAGGCCATGTTTGGAGCAATGAAGGTGAACCACACATTGTATTCATGCGTCCTGAGATAATTGTGGGTGACACCAGGATATTGATTCACGACCTCAACAAACCGATCTATCTGGTCTTCGGGAACCTTTGCGGCGCAGAGGGTGCTTGTGAAATCGAGGCGCCTGGAATCAAAATTTCCTCCAATGCGCCTGATGACCCCTTCCTCCTTCAGCGATTTCACACGAGAGAGAACCTCCTGCTCACTCAGATGGACTTTCTCGGCTATCTCCTGGTAGGGCCGCGGAGCAATAGGGAAATCAGACTGGATGATGTTGATAATCGCTCTGTCCGTGTCATCCACGCGAGGCACTCCGAGCAGGCTGGTACATGCAGAGGGGTTCTTCCTCCATGAAATCTCCGGTGGCTTCGTACGCCCTGGCCCTGCATCCTCCACAGAACTTCACGTATTCACAGCGGCCGCACTTGCCCTGATAAGCGGAGAAATCCCGCAGCTTCTTGAAAACCTCAGAATTCTCCCAGACCTCTTTGAAGGAGGACTCTCTTAGGTCTCCACATTTGACTTCAAGGTACCCGCAGGTTTGGACAATTCCCTCATAGGAAACAAAACAGAATGAGATGCCGCCCAGGCATCCCCGCGTCACGGCATCCAGGCCGTGAGTCTCATAGCTCACTTTTTCGCCCCGCTTGTTCGCTTCCTGACGGAGAACCCTGTAAAAATGAGGGGCACAAGTGGCCTTGAGATGGATGGGGACTTTCCTCTGCATGTCGTGAAACCAGAGGAGGATCTTCTCATATTCCGCGGCGTCAATCTCCTGATCCCTCAATTCCCTCGCTCGCCCTGTAGGCACCAGCAAAAAAATGTGATGGGCGACAGCACCCATGTGGACAACTGCGTCGAGTATTTCTGGAGCCTGATGAATATTGTGTTTTGTGATCGTCGTATTGATTTGAAACTCAATCCCTGACCTCTTGAACACTTCAATGCCCTGAAGCGAGGACTGATAAGCACCCCTAACTTGTCTGAATCGATCATGGTCCTCGGCATTGGCCCCGTCGAGGGAAATGCTCACCCGCTGAATTCCCGAGGCTTTGATCTTTTCAGCAACCTCGGGTGTCACTAGGGTCCCATTAACGGCCATCACCATCCTCAGACCAAGCCGGGATCCATGAAGTGCAAGATCAAAGATATCCCGCCGTAGCAGGGGTTCGCCGCCGGTAAGGATGACGATGGGTTTGCCGACCTCCGCGATCTGATTCAGAATCCCCAGGCTCTTCGCAGTGCCCAGTTCGCCAGGATAAGGGCCGCGTTCGGCTGCGGCCCTGCAGTGGACACAATTCAGATTGCACCTTCGCGTGACCTCCCAAGCCACCAAACGTGGACCTGCACTCTCATGTGGATAAACTCTGTTCATGATTCCAATTACATCCCCGCCATGCATTTACGCAAATCCGAAACAAAATCAAATGACCAAAATTCTAATTCCCCAAACAGGAGCCCTTATCACGAAGCTTTCGTATCGATTGGTGCACCTGTGACCGTTTCACATCCTATTTTTGTTCAGGAGCACTGCCGCTTCCTTGGCAAAGTAAGTTAGAATCAGATCTGCCCCTGCTCTTTTGATGGATATGAGGACTTCCATCATGGCTCTTGTGCCATCCAGCCAACCCTTCTCTACTGCAGCTTTGAGCATGGCGTACTCACCGCTGACGTTATATGCGGCCACAGGCAACAGGCACTCTTCCCGCACCCTTCTGATGATGTCAAGGTAAGGCAGGGCGGGTTTGACCATGATCATGTCAGCACCTTCTTCGATGTCCAGTATCGCTTCCTTGATCGCCTCCAGGGCATTCGGAGGATCCATCTGATATCCTGCCCGGTCACCGAATTGAGGCGCTGAATCGGCAGCCTCTCTAAAAGGCCCATAAAACGCTGAGGCGTATTTAACAGCATAGGAGAGGATGCCCGCGTCAGAAAAACCTTCATCGTCCAGAGCTCGCCGGATGGCTGCAACCCTTCCATCCATCATATCTGACGGGGCTACGAAATCAACCCCCGCTCTGGCATGGCTGACTGCCTGACGCGCCAGGACTTCAAGGGTAGCGTCATTGTCGACATGGCCATCCTTTATGATGCCACAGTGGCCATGATCCGTATACTCACATAAGCAAACATCGGTCATGACCACCATCTCCGGCACCATTTTCTTGATGGCGGAAACAGCTTGCTGCACGATTCCGTCGTCCGCATAGGATCGGCTTCCCACCGAGTCTTTCCGATCAGGAAGACCAAAAAGGATTAATGAGGGAATGCCCAGATCCCATGTTTCCATAGCCTCTTCAACAACGGTTTCCACCGAGAACTGGTACTGCCCCGGCATGGAAAGAATCGGCTCCTTGAGGTTGCGGCCATGCTTGACAAAAAGAGGGTAAATGAAGTCTTTCACCGAGAGAGAGGTTTCTCTCACCATATCCCTCAACGTCCTGGTCTTCCTGAGTCGTCTGGGGCGAATCATCATGGTCGTTATCCCTTATTCGTAAGTTGCTGGTGGTGCCTTGTTCGTTGTCGGTCGCTCGTCGCTGGTTGATCTTTCAGTTACGAGTCACGAGTGACGAGTAATGTTTTGTCTTGTCACTCGTTACTTGTCCCTTGTCACTGGCCGCCTGTTGCTTGTCGCAAGTTGCTAGCTGCAGAAAATCTTAAAACCCATCACGAAAACACGAAGGGAAACACTTTAGTCTTCTTTTTCGTGCTTTCGTGGTGCATGCGAACTTTTTGAACTTTGGCGTTCATTTGATACTTGAATTTTGGCATTTTATGCATTCTTTTGGCCGAGCATCTTGCTCGGCCAAAATGTCTGTGTGTGTCGGCCTGCCCCGTAGGTGCAAAGCATCGTACTGGGGTGGTTTATTCCTCGGCATTCCTGTTGATGCCTATTTCTTCATCAGTGAGATAGCAGGCAGGATCAGGAGCCCAGACGTCACCGGAGACAGCTTCAGCTCTCACTCTGAAATTACCGCCACAGATATCCAGCCACTGGCAAGTGGAGCAGCGGCCTTTGACATATCTTTTCTTTTCCTTGAGCTTGGCCATCAAGGGATTGGAAAGGTCCGTCCATATCTCGCTGAAGGGTCTTTCGCTGACATCACCAAAGCTGAGGTGCCTCCAGAACTGATCCGCATGCACGGATCCATCCCAGCTGATACATGCAATGCCCCTCCCAGAGTTGTTACCCTCGTTCATTTTGAGGAGTTCCAGCGCTTCCGCCGCTCTTTTGCTGTTCTCTTTTACCATTCTGAGGTAGAGATAAGGACCGTCGGCATGGTTATCCACGGTCAAGACTTCTTTGGGTTTGCCTCTATCGTGGAGATCTTTGGTCCTGTCCATGATGAGATCCACAACCTTTCGCGTCTCATCATGTGCCAGATCGTGTTGTATCAGCTCTGATCCACGGCCTGCATAGACGAGATGATAAAAGCAGGCCCTGGGAATGCCCTCCTCTTCGAGGAGATCGAAGATGCGGGGTACTTCCTTCACATTCATTTTGTTCAAGGTGAATCGAAGACCCACCTTGATACCCGCTTCCTGACAGTTTTTGATGCCGGTGAGGGCGTCTCTGAAAGCTCCCTTTTTTCCTCTGAACCGGTCATTCACCTCTTCAAGGCCGTCCAGGCTGACTCCAACATAAGAGAGTCCTACCTTTTTGAGTTCCTTCGCCTTCTCCCTTGTGATGAGGGTTCCGTTCGTGGATATGACAGACCTCATCCCCTGACCAACAGCATATCTGGCCAACTCCAAGAGATCCTGGCGCACCAGCGGCTCCCCTCCAGAGAAAAGGACCACTGGCACACCGAAATCTGCGAGGTCATTCAGGAGGCTGAAACCCTCCTCCCTGGTGAGTTCTTTTTTGTGCCTCCGATCTGTCGCATGGGCATAGCAGTGAACACATTTCAGGTTGCATGCTCTGGTGACATTCCATACCACCACGGGTTTCTTGTCCATGGAGAATTGGAGCAAATGGGGAGGGAGATCCCCCGAGCGTCTTCCATAGCGAAGAGCGTCAGAAGGTTCGATTGTCCCGCAATACAGCTTTGATATCCCTATCATGCTTCATCCCAAAGGACGTATCCATCGTGAAGAACCCCGTGCTTCCGCACGGGGCTTCTTCTATAGAAAAAGCCAATCTAACTTGCTGACTATCCGACCTGAAGCTTCCTGTCCATTCATCCCCGCTCTTCCGAGCGGGGCATTCTGGCTTTTTCACGTCATGAGGTCCTTACACGACCTCCCCTTTTTGCAGGAGGTCAGCGTCATAATCCTTCCGGTAGAACCTCTTTACAAGATCGTTGATGTATTTGTCCATGTCAAGGACAGCATCCCGGGTGATGACAAAATGCTCTACACCGGAACGGTCTCTCACCAGCTTCAATCCATATTCCAGCTTCTTTGCCAGCTGCAATGCAAGAGCGCCAGCTTCATGCCCTGTCTCGATCGCTCTCTTGATCAGTTCATCAATCGCCCCGTCATCAAAGCTTATGTTGACCTCAAGCTCATTGGCCAGGGATGCCTCTTCCATTTTGATCTGTTCGTACATCGCGACGAAATCTTCAAAAGCCGTATTGATATCCGTATTGGTCTTTGTGTACATCTGGGCGATCAGCTCGCTTCTGGTTTCATTCACGTCCATGCCCGACAGCCGATTGAAGTCTTTTGCTTTCTTTGCAACAAAGGTCTTCACTTTCTCGAACTCCCTCTGATCAGCCCTCTCATACCTCGCCCGCCACTCTGGATCGTTGTAGTGTTCCTCCTTGAGTGCTGCGAGCTCTGCCTCCGGGTTGTCCACCGTTCCTGAAGTCACAAGGAGCTTTTTGATGGAGGTAGAGGGAAGATGCTTCTCAAAGGGAATGAGCACCTTTTCGATGGCGCTTACGAGCCCACGTGCGCCCGTCTTCTCTTGGGAGGCGATCTCTGCGATTTTCACAAGAGCTTCATCCTCAAACTTGATGTCAATGCCATATGCCCTGAAATCTTGCTTCTTACTCAGAAGAATCGGATTGTTCGGATTGTTCAGTATTTCCACGAGGTCTTCTTTTGTCAGCTCGTCAAAGACCACGATCACCGGCAAACGGCCGACAAATTCTGACTCAAACCCGAATTCCACGAGATCCTGTGCTGCCACTTCCTTTAGGATCTCCCAAGGGATTTCAGTGGACCTGACATCCGCTTCAAACCCGATAGCCTGTTTCTGAAGTCGTTTCTTGATAATGTTCCCCAGTTCGCCAAAAGCCCCGCTCATGATGAAAAGAATATTCTTGGTGTTCACTACCCTCTTCTCTTTCTTGCCTGTCCGTCTGAATTGCTCAATCGCCTGGATCTGAGAAACAGCATCGTGGGGGACCTTGAGATCCACTTCCGTCTCCTCCATGGGTTTGAGCAGGGCCCTCTGCACCCCTGTGCGAGACACGTCGTGACCGATGAAGTTCCTCGCTGAAGCGATTTTGTCTATTTCGTCTACGTAAATGATGCCATTTTCCGCAAGGCTGATGTCATCACCCGCCTCATAGACCAAGTCCCTCACCAAGTCCTCCACATCCCCTCCTACGTAGCCGGTCTCGCTGAACTTAGTCGCGTCCCCTTTGACGAAAGGGACCCCGAGTTTCTGGGCAATGAGTTTTACGATGTAGGTTTTGCCAACGCCTGTTGGACCGATCATCAGGACATTGTTCTTGATCATACCTACGCCGGCGCTCTTTTTCCTCCCAGCGTGTTTCTTGAGATGCTTTACCCTGTTGAAATGGGTACAGATCTTCGTTGCCAGGACCGCCTTGGCTTTGTTTTGTTTGATGACGAAGCTATCGAGGTAAGCTTCCAGTTCTTCAGGAAGCATGTCAAAGTTGGGTGGCGAGGTTTTCTTCTCCTCTGCCTTGAATTCATCTGTGTCAAGTTCCTGAGCCTTGGGGAAAAGGAACGGCGAGATGATCTTGATGCGGTTCCCGTATTTCTTGGAAAGGTACTCGCTCAATTCCTTTTCTAGCTCTTTCTGGTTGGGAAGCTTTTCGTTCCCTTCATTTTCATAAATGTTACCGGATCCCATAACGACCTCTATGATTGGAAATTCAGATTAAGAATTATCTTTCTATTTTATTATAAACCTTATTTTTATAATACCATTTTATGCATTTGATTCGATCATTTCAACCCCTTGACGGCAAAGGATCTTTGTTGACTCTCTTCTTCCATTGAATTAGAGTGAATCACAACATTCTAATATTCTTAAGAAAAAAAGGAGTAGGGGATGGTCGCGAGGCTCGAAATCAGACTGAAGCCAAGCCTTAAAGATGCAGAGGGTGATAACGTCAGGAAAAAAGCGAAGGAATACTTCGGCATCGAAGTGCAAGAGCTACGCGTCGTCCGTGTTCTGACCTTTGATACGTCGTTACATAGGGACCAACTCGAGGCTGCCCGAACCGGCATATTTACCAACCCTGTGACTGAAGCGTCATCTTTTCTGCCCATGGCAAGAGATTTCGATTGGATCATCTGGGTTGGCTTCAGGCCGGGCGTCAGGGACACGGCAGGCAGCACGGCTGTTGAGGCCATTGAAGACCTTCTGAAAATCAAATTGAAACCAGGTGAGGCGATTTATACATCCAAGATTTACACCATCAAGGGCCAACTCACCGGGAATCAGGTTCAAACCATCGCCCGTGAAATCCTGGCCAATGATATCATCCAGCAGTGGCGGATCACCTCCCGTGGGGAGTGGGACTGTGAAAAAGGTATTGGCTATATCCTTCCCAAAGTCATTCTGAACCATCAACCCCAAGTAAGCACCATCGCCATCGGGAGTGATGAGGAGCTCAAGAGAATTTCCCAAGAGCGCAACCTCGCCCTTCAGGAGAGCGACATTCCCGTCGTCAGGGAATATTTCCTCAGAAAAGACGTCTTGGCTGAAAGGAGAATTGTCGGGCTCGATCTCCCGACAGACGTGGAACTGGAATATATCTCCCAGGCACGGAGTGATCATTGTAATCACAACACCTTCAGGGGTCTTTTCAGATACCGCGATTCTTCTACCGGGCACCGGGAGATCATCAATAACCTCTTCAAAACATGCATCGAATCCCCTACCCTCAAAATCAAGGACCAGAAGGAATGGGTTGTCTCAGTGCTCTGGGATAATGCCGGTGTGGCCAGATTCGACGACCATTACAATTATGTGATCACTGGCGAAACTCACAATAGCCCATCCAATATGGAAGCCTATGGCGGTGCCATTACCGGCATCGTCGGCATCTATAGGGATCCCATGGGTACCGGAAAAGGCTCAAAGCTCATCCTCGGGACCTACGGATACTGCGTTGGCCCTCGCGAATATGACAGAGAATTGAGACCGCACCTACACCCGAGGCGGCTTCTGGACGGGGTGATCGAAGGAGTTAAGGACGGGGGCAACAAAAGCGGCATCCCGACGC
Organism: Deltaproteobacteria bacterium; assembly: GCA_024641835.1. Lineage (GTDB taxonomy): Bacteria > Desulfobacterota > DSM-4660 > Desulfatiglandales > HGW-15 > JAHECH01. Next base: position 1,486 of record JAHECH010000103.1, on the reverse strand, counting down.
CCTTTGGCCAACTTCTTTTTGACGAGAGCTACATCGGAAAGTGCCTTGTTTTCGTGACTGCCGTGGGCATCATGCCTGCCATGATCCATGATGAGCCCTCCCATTTGAAAAAGCCGAGCCCCGGCGACCTCATCATTATGTCTGGGGGGAGGGTCGGCAAGGATGGCATTCACGGTGTCACCGCCGCCTCAGAGACATTCACGGAACACACGCCTGCAGGCCATGTCCAGATTGGCGACCCATACACCCAGAAGAAGATGCATGACTTTCTCCTTGAAGCGAGAGACGAAGGTCTCATCACGTTTATCACAGACAATGGAGGAGGCGGCCTTTCCTCGTCCATCGGCGAATCCTGCCGGTTCAGCAATGGCTGCCGCGTGGACCTGGATAAGGTGCCCCTGAAGTACGAGGGCCTGGACCAGTGGGAAATCTGGGTATCAGAATCCCAGGAAAGGATGACCGTTGCCATCAGGCCGCAAGACCTTGGGCGATTCATGGAGCTTTCCGCGAAGCATGCTGTGGAGAGCACTGTCATTGGGGAGTACAACAATTCAGGCTATCTCCGCTTGGATTACAAAGGCAAGGCTTGCGCATACATCAGGGTGGACTTCTTGGAGTCCGACTTCCCCCAGTGGGAATTTGAAGCGGAGTGGGTTTCTCCCGAGATGCGCGGCCTCAGAGAGCCTGTGCTGAGCGAACCGAAGGCGCACGGGCTGGTTCTCAAAACCCTGTTGTCTCGCCCCAACATCTGTTCCAGGAATTGGATTGCAAGACAGTACGACCACGAAGTTCAAGGAGGGAGTGTGATCAAGCCTCTGGTGGGCAAACATAGAGACATGCCGAGCGATGCCATCGTGGTCAGGCCTGTGCTCGAATCCACGGGGGGAGTTGCCATCACCCAGGCAGTGAACCCTTTTTACTCAAAGATCGATACCTATCACATGGTCGCTGTTACTATTGATGAGGCGGTGAGGCGGGTGCTTGCCGTAGGGGGGGACCCTTACCATATTGGGGGCGTAGACAACTTCTGCTGGCCCACAGTTCAGTACCACCCCACACAGAACCCTGATGGAAAGTATAAAGCCGCTCAGCTGGTAAGAGCCAATTGGGCGCTGAAGGACTATTGCCTGGACTACGGCATTCCTCTTTTGTCAGGCAAAGACAGCATGTATGTGGATGGGAACCTGGAAGGACCCTTTGGTGAGAGACGAAAGGTGTCGGGTTTACCTACGCTGCTCTTTACGGTTTCAAGCGTCATTAAGGATATAAGGAAATGCGTCACCATAGACGCAAAACAGCCTGACGACCTTGTTTATGTCCTTGGCGTCACAGGCAATGAGCTGGGCGGTGGAGAATACTATCAGATGATGGAAGAGGTGGGACTTCATGTTCCGAAAGTGGATCTGAAAGCATTCCGGCCCCTCTACATCGCTTTACACGGAGCTATCGAGGGGAATGTTATCTCTTCAGCACATGCAGTCACAAG
>JAHECH010000102.1 GCA_024641835.1 Deltaproteobacteria bacterium | reverse complement strand
TGGGCATAGGGGCTCCTCAAAATCTTGCACCACAGCATCCCAGGCAACTCAAAATCAGCCGCATACTTCGCTTCCCCCGTCACCTTCACCCTGCCGTCAACACGGGGGATCCTTCTCCCGATCACCGAGCAGTCTTCCACCCCCTACTCACCCCCCTTCGTCGCTTTCGCCGCCGCACCAATCGATTCAATAATTTTGGTGTACCCCGTGCACCGGCAAAAATTACCCGCGATCCCTTCCCTGATCTCTGCCTCACTGGGATTCGAGTTCCTGTCCAAAAGAGCTTTCGCCGACATGATCATCCCAGGCGTGCAAAAACCACACTGCATCCCAGCATGCTCCACAAACGTCTGCTGCACCGGATGAAGCTCCCCCTCATCAGCAACCCCTTCAATCGTGACAATCTCTTGACCATCCGCTTCTACAGCCAGCACAAGACAGCTGTTCACCGTCTTACCCCCCATGATCACCGTGCACGATCCGCACTCCCCCTGGCCACACCCCTCCTTCGTCCCGGTCAGCTTCAGATCCTCCCGGATCAGTTCCAGCAGTGTCCTCCAGGGCGATACAATCAAGTCATATGATTTATCGTTCACTACCACTCTTATCGCTTTCCTTTCCATCTCATCCTCTCCTGATTCCATAGACCCCATCAAGGAGCCCCTTCCCATCCTCTAGTTCGAAAGGCATCGATGAATCGCTCTTCTTACCAGAACCTCCACCATCATCCGCCGGTACTCCGCAGAGGCCCTAAGATCATCAATAGGTTTCGATTCCCCGGAGGCCACTCGGGCCGCTCTCTCTATCACCTCATCATCAATCTTCGCTCCGGCCAGCAGCCGTTCCGCCTTCCTCGCGCGGAACGGGGTCGGTGCGACCGCGCCAAGCCCTATCTTTACATCTTTAAATACCCCACCCTTCCTCACAACCATCACCCCTACACCCACCACCGCAAGATCCATCTTGCTCCTGGGTGACAACTTGATGTAGACTCCGCTACTGCTCTCAGACATCTTCGGAATCCGGATCTCTTTCACCATCTCTTTCAAACCAACCACCGTCTTGTTCGGCCCTGTGAAAAAATCCTCCATCTTAATCGTCCGTTCACCTTTTTTGCTTACACAGATCACTTCTGCTCCAAGACAAAGAAGCGCGGGAGCCGAATCTGCAGACGGTACGGCATTGCAAATGTTGCCTACTATCGTCCCGCGGTTCTGTACTTGCGTCGATGCAATAGCCTTGGCTGCCTGGGACAGCATAGGAAATCGCTTCTTCACAAAAGGGGCGCTGCCCACCTCCGAAATCGTGGCAAGCGCTCCAATCCTCAAACCAGCCCCCTCCTCATTTTCCAGATACGCCAGCTCTGAAATCCCCTTCAGGTCCACCAGCAGTTCCGGAATCTTAATCAGTCTCCCTTTCAGCTTCGGAATCACATCCGTCCCGCCTGCAAAAACCTTCACTTTCCCGTCATCGCTCGCGTCCAATAATTTCAACGCCTCTTCAACACTTTTGGGCTTCACATAATCGAACCTGGGCAACCGCCTGTAAAAAGTCACCATCCCCATTCTCTCCTTTCCGCTCCAAGAACCCCATAATCCTGTAGTCTTAGGTGTGGTATGCCATGGGCACCTCTATCCTCCCCCTAGAGTCATGAGAGCAATGTCAATCAAATCCCCATCCCTCAAGGGAGTTTTCAAGCCATCCGGATAGAACGAAAGATCTTTGCCATTGATGAGAACTTCAACATCGGGTCTAAGCTTCTCACGATGAGCGTCAACAAATGCGAAATCAACATCGCTGCCTATATGCCCCAGCAAGTCTCCGATAGTTGTCACAGAAGATGGCAGATCCATTCCGCCTGACCCGGCAGTACGAAATGAGAAGTTGGTCTTCAAATTTATTTTCCTTGCCACCGAAACGCAATCCCCCGTGTTGGTGCTAGCATCATTCTCTCCAAGATCAACTCGCTCTTCTTTCTCCTCGCACTCATATCTCATATAGCTCGGCAGCACCATAGCTATGGAGGGGAAGATCTTGTGTGAAAGTTAAGATCTTCCCATACAGTTTGGTGATTTAGAGAGCGGCAGTCAGTCACGTCTTCGGTTAAAGTGTTTTCGCCACAAAACCACCCACCGAAAAGAGGAAGACATCACTGCCAAAATGAGATCTTTTCCACAGCCGATGCCCCGACAGGGCTCACCCGAGTTGGCAAAGGAAAACCCACCTTTCAAGGAAAGTAAATCATCAGGTAGACAAGTCATGGCCACCGCCTTCCCGGTGGTCATGACTCGGATCTGCAAGAGCCCGATAACCCTAGCTGAATAGGCCCTAAAACAGAGGCAGGCTTTGCTGGAAATGCCCTACTTCTTGAACTCCGGTCTTCGTTTTTCGAGAAAGGCGGTGATCCCTTCTTTGGCTGCGTCTGTGCATGCGATCTCCGCAGATCCTCGATAGCCGATCTCGAGTGCCTCTGCAAGGGAGTTCGCTGCCGCGCCAGCCTTGATGGTCTTGACGATGATGGACACAGCCTCTTTGCTCAATGTCTGCTTCCCCGCCATGGGAGGGTCAGAAATGGTGATTTCAGGGATCTCGACTTTGCCCCCAGGGATTCTCTTGATCTTCCCTTGCAGGTTCTTGACCTCCTCGATTGCGGCGCTGATCAGGTCCGGATAGTTATCAACGATCTTGCTGATCATGCCCATCTCCAGAGCCTCTTTGGCATGGATCGGTCTTGCGAGGCAAATCATCTCATGGAACAGCTTTGCGCCTTGGGGCCATTTTCGATAAGGAACGATGCAGCCTCCGATTCCTGGCAAAATACCTAGGGTAATCTCAGGAAACTGGAATGAGGCATTCTTGGTGGCCACCATGCCGTGGCATCGAATGGCTATCTCAAGTCCTCCCCCCAGAGCCAAACCATTGACCGCTGCGACCAGCGGCTTTTCCATCTGATCCATGAACAATTGAACCTCAGCACAGTCCCTTGCATATTGAGCCGCAGCAGCAAAATTGCCGAGGGTTTGGGGAAACTTTCCGATATCCGCCCCTGCTGAAAAGGCCCTGGTCCCATAGCCGGTGATGACAAAGCCTTTCACATCCGGCTTATTCGCATTCTCCTTCAGCACACCCAGGATTTCATTGTTGATCTCATCGCTGATGGCATTCATCGACTGAGGCCTCCGAAGGGTGATGACCTTGACCCCATCTACATCATCCACCAGCAGGTATCGCTTAAAGTCCTGATAGGAAGCAAAGCTCGCCTTAGGCATGGGGAAGCCGGGTCTCTCTTTCTGGAACTTCTTCATGATCCGCGAGACCTCAGCCTCTCCAAGCTCTCCCATGATATCGAATGGCCCTTTCTTGAATCCCAAAGCGATCTGGCATCCGTAGTTCAAATCTTCTTTTGTGCCGATCCCCCTATCGATGATGTCAAAGGTTTGGGAGAAAAGGATGCCAAGCAATCTGTCTCTGATCATCCCCTTCCCGTGCTCCGTCACTTCCACCTTAGAGCCAGGCCTGTGGGTTACCCACTTTTCCACAGACGCAAGGATGGAAGCGGGCCTGTAATGAGTCCCTTCCTCCATCTGGAGTGTGTTGGTCTCGATGATGATGGGGTTGCCGTTGGCCATATTGAGAACGTAGAATGGGCCGGCGGAAACGAACTCTTCAGCCACGTTGTCAATCTGGCTTGCCGTGGCATATTCGAGAAGATAGGCTGCCTCGTTACACCAGTTATCAAAGATGCGATCCAGCATAAAACAGATCGCGTTGTCCGTGATCAGAGGCACCTTTCCTGTTTGAGCAAAGAACCAGAACAAGTAATCCACAGTCTCCTGGCTGGTGCCAGGCCAGGTGATGACTTCTACCGGAAGAGACCGCCATGCAGGAGCAAAGAAATGAGTGATGGTTGTCCTCCCCGGTTTCTCCATCTTTGAGAAGATCCTATCTGCAGGAATGGAACTCGTGTTGGAGGTGATAATGGTATCTGGGCTCACCAACTCCTCAATCCTGCTGAAGATCCGCTGCTTTAGAGGGATATTCTCTGTTGCCGCCTCGATTACCAGATCGCAGTTCTTGATCAGGCCATAATCCGTGGTGTACTCAATGTTGTTAAGGATCGCTTTTGCCTGATCCTCTTTCATCTTCCTTTTCTCCAGGGCCTTGTTTGTATAGTCGGCGAAACGTTTTTCTGCTTTTTTAAGAGGTGTATCCACCACATCCACCAGAATGAGCTTAATCTGGGGTATGGCGCTTTTGAGATAATACCCGATATCAGGACCGATGGTTCCAGCACCGATAATGACGATCTCTTTTGGAATTGGCCTTGATGGCCTGATAGAAAGGGGGTTGAATGATGTGGGATAAAGCCTTTTGTTCTGGTTCATAGCTCTTCTCCTTTTCTAACTTTAGATCGCAGCGTCAAGTGACAAGTTATAAGTTACGTAGACTCCTTTGATCTGCTTTTCACTCATTGCTCGTTTCTCGTCACTCCTTCTTTCTTGTTACTTCTTCCTCTTTGATTCCTTGAAGGCTTTTCTCATCATCTGGCGCAGCTTCTTCGTGCCGTCGCGGTCGAGCATCCTAGTTCTCGGGTTGACCACCACGCCGTATTCCTCTCTTGCTTTCTTGAGGCTGACATACCCTTCGATCACGTCCAGCTCAACCATCTCCGGGTCTCTTTCCAAGGGTTTCCCATATCCTCCGCCACCGGCCGCATCCATGCTGATGGTATCGCCCGGCTTCAGCTGAGTCAGACCAAAAGGATTGCCAGGTTTGCCGTTCACCAGGAATTGAGCTTTAGCACCGGACTTCCCGCCAAACAACCCTTCCGGAGGATAACGGTATCTCCCTGACTGAATTCCCAGGTTCACGGGTGGAATGGGAGCATACTTGTCATCAGGGATTCTGAAAACCACCCTTCTGCCCAGGCTTCCCTTCATTTTCCCCGGCCCGCCTGAGTCGGTGAGGAGTTCTCTCTTTTCCACGATGAGAGGCGTGTCGCTTTCGAATATCTCCACCGGCGTGTTGGCTCCATTGGCCGGGAAAATGGCCACGTAGTGTCCATCTCTCACGGAACCTGCGCCCATTCCCCCTCCCCTGATGATAACGCTGTGCCAGGGTCTGCCATTGTTTCTTCTTCCATAGAAGACATTCATCGTCGCCGGAGTCCCACCGCTCGCAGCAATCACCTGGTTGGGGATAGCCTTTGCCAGGGCGCGGTAGATGATCTCTGTCATGAAATGCCCGATCTGCATCCTTGCAGCAACCGCAGCCGGGAACTTGCAGTTCACCACGGTGCCTTCCGGCGCTTTGAGGGTGATCGGTGCTGCACAGCCGTCATTGTTAGGGATATAAGGATCAAACATGCTTTTGACGGCCATGTGAACATAGGCATAGGTAAAGTTGTACACCACGTTGCCGCCCCAGTTGACCTGAGGAGAAGAGCCTTTGAGGTCAACAATGATGTCGCTCCCTTTCACCTCAATCGCTGCTTTGATGACAATATCGTCCTTTCCACCTATCTGCTCCACAATGCCTTGAGCTCTGTAAACGCCATCAGGAACCTTTTCAATCGCCTCTCTCATGCTCCTTTCTGTTCTCCCGATGACTTCCTCGGCCAGATCATCCAGACCATCGAGCTGATTGTCTTCCAGCATCTCGATAACCTTCTCCGCGCAGACGTGGTTTGCTGCTATCTGAGAGCGAATATCTCCCGTCACTTCTTCCGGCGTTCGAACGTTCCAGCGGATCATCTCCAGCACCGAATCATTGAGAACCCCATCCTCATAGAGTTTCACCAGGGGGATAAACAGGCCTTCCTCATAAACTTCATGGTTGTCTGAAGAAACACGGCCGCCGATGTCGGAATGGTGAAAAACGCAGGCCGTGAAAGCGACCGGACTCCCCTTGAAAAAGATAGGGCTCATGACGCAGACATCATTCAGGTGGCCAGCCAATGCCCATGGATCATTGGTGATGAAAACATCGCCCGGTTTGTAGCTATCCAAGGGGAGCTTGTTCACAAGGTTCTTGATACCCAGAGCCATTGCTCCGGATTGACCCGGTGTTGCAAACGTCCCCTGAGCCAGTTCGCGGCCTTTACGGTCAGTAAACATACATGTGTAATCATGGGCGTCTCTGAGGAGGCTCGAAAAAGCGGTTCTTGCCACGGTGCTGTCCGCCTCATCCACGATGGAGATCAGCCTGCGCCACAATATTTCGAGGGTGATAGGATCAAACTTCCGTGCCATGAATGATTCCTTTCTCAAGATAAAGTGACTACGATTTATGGAGTGGTCCAAGGCTTAGGGCCCAAGGGACAAGAGCTAAAGAGCGTCCTGGCTTCATCCCGACTCAAGGAGCGAGGCTTCGCCCCCTGAGGGTAAAGGTTGGAATCAAACGCTGTTCGCCGTTTACCCTGCCCCTCTTCCTTGCTGCAGATCTGCCCACAAAAATCCGTATTCGTCTACAGAGACCGAAGCATCCTCTCCTATGATCACAGTGGATTCCTTCTCTTCGATGATCGCAGGTCCTCTGAATTCTGCATCGGGGAATAGTTTATACCGGTCATAAACCGTGTGCTGGATAAAATCTTTGGCGATTTCTGAGTATGCCGGCCGCGTCCCTTTGATAGCCTCCTCCAGGACCCGTCCCGACCTTTCGAACTTCGGCAATTGGAGGAGCCGCTCCGGCAGACTTGCACGGACTTTGAAATTGATGAACTCCACCGCGGAATCAGGGTAGGTCCTTCCATACAGCTTCTCGTAGATTTCATCGAATCGCTTGCGCACTTCTTCCTTGCTCAGTTCGGCGAAGTCTCTTTCCGGAAGAGACACTCTAGTCTCAGACCCCTGCCCTATAAAACGCATATCCAGGGATCGTTCGAATTGGATAGGTTCATTTGTTCCCGCTTTCCCAAGGGTCTTCTTTCCATCGGCTTCCAGTTCCTCGAAGATCTTTTCAATCTCAGAAAAATCGGCATCACCCAGAGAGACCTTGTGGCTTCTCACCAGGTCAAAAGCTCTCGGAGCTGTGAAGAAGCCCAGGGCTGAACCTACGCCGGCGTTGGGAGGGACGATCATTGTAGGGGCTCCCAACTTCTTCGCCAAACCGTAAGCATGAACCGGGCCCGCACCGCCAAAGGCGGCTACGGTCACAATTTTTGGGTTTCCGCCCTTCTCGGCAATATGGGTCTTGGCTGCTGCCGCCATGGTCTCATTGATGAGATCATGGATGCCCCAGATGGCCTGTATGAAGGAGACGCCCAGAGGTTTAGCGATCTGCTCTTCGACCCCTATCTTTGCAGCCTTCCTGTCCAGCTTCATCTCGCCGCCCAGGAAGTAGTTCTCATCCAGATAACCCAGCAAAAGGTCAGCATCGGTCACGCAAGGATCCGTACCGCCTCTGGCGTAACAGAGGGGACCTGGATCTGCACCCGAGCTTTCAGGGCCAACCTGGAGCGTCCCCAGTTTGCTCACCTTGGCAATACTTCCCCCGCCAGCGCCGATCTCCATCAAGTCCACTACCGGTACCTGGATGGTCAAGCCGCTTCCTTTCATGAACCTTTGAACCCGGCCCACCTCAAAGGTTGGAACCACTCCTGCGAAGCCGCGTTGAATGAGGCAAGATTTCGCTGTCGTCCCTCCCATGTCAAAGCAGAACATGTCCGGAAGGTTAAAAAGCTTCCCATAATACTGACCCGCAATGACTGCTGCTGTTGGGCCCGACTCTATGATCCGAACAGGGAACTCGGCCGCCGTTTCCACAGAGGTGATCCCACCGCTGGAGAGCATGATAAAGAGCTTCCCTTTGAATCCGATGGACCCCAGCCTTCCTGACAGTTTGGACAGATACTTCCCTGTGAGGGGCTTGACATACGCATTGGTGACGGTGGTGCTCGTCCTCTCGTACTCCCGGATCTGGGGCAACACATGGTATGAAATAGACACCGAAACATGCGGTGCCTCTTTTTCGATGATTTTCTTGACCATAAATTCATGTTTCGGGTTCTCGAAAGAATTGATGAGGCAGACGGCAATGGAATCGACCCCCATGTCTACCAACGTTCGAACTGCAGCTCTCGCGTCTTTGGGGTCGAGGGGTTTCAGTACAGTCCCGTCGCTCCTGATCCGCTCATCCACTTCCAGCCTGAACCTTCTCGGCACCAGCGGTTTCGGGAATTCTGCGAAAATGTCATATGGCGCATACCTGATCTCCCTTCCCAGTTCCAGAACATCTCTGAATCCCTTAGTGGTAATGAGGCCAGTACGCGCGCCCTTTCTTTCAATGATGGAGTTGATGACCAGGGTGGTTCCATGGATCACCTCATCCATTTCTTCCACAAACCCTGGCACTCTCCGCTCCATTTCCCTGATCCCCTGCTCCACAGCATCGGACGGGTCCTTGGGTGTGGTGAGGCACTTATTGATCGTGATTTCCCCTGTTTGATCATTGAGCAGGACAAAGTCAGTAAAGGTGCCGCCAATGTCGCAGCCCAAGCGGTAGAATTTATTCGCTGACATGTATGGCTCCTAATCCAGAAAAAAGAACTTCCCTTTCTTTTCGAATTCGCCTTGGAAAAATCCGAAATTCGAAATCCGAAACAAATTCAAAACTCGAATATCCAAAACTGCTCAAACCCCTCAGATTGCTTTTACCGTCGTTTTGACCATTTGAATTTTGGTCATTCGATATTGTTTCGTATTTTGTGCTTCGGATTTATTCATTGTTCTTTTCTTTGATCGCCTTCAGTATTCTTTCCGGCGTCATCGGCAAGTCTTTGATTCTTACACCTATTGCATCGTAGATCGCATTCGCAATGGCGGGCGCCGTGGGCACAAGGCCGGGCTCGCCTATGCCCTTTGCTCCGTAGGGACCATCTGGATCCATGGTCTCCACGATCACCGGCTCTACGGGAATGACGTCCTTGGCCGTGAGGATCTTGTAATCCCTGAAATTGGGATTCATGACCTCTCCTTTTTCCAGTATGAGGCGCTCTGTCAGCGCATATCCTGTTCCCATGGCTGCTGCGCCGTAGATCTGGCCTTCTAGAAGCATGGGGTTAATCGCCCTTCCCACGTCGTGAGCTGCAATGTACTTCAGGATCTTAACCTTGCCCGTCTCCTTGTCCACCTCCACTTCGACACCGTGTGCGCCGTACGCATAGGTCTTGGAAAGGTTTCCCTTATACTCCCTGTCCAGGTTCTCATTGTCCGGGTCGTAGAAGTACTCACCCATGATCATGGTTCCGCCCTTCTCATAGTGGGCTCCGCGCAAGATCTTCCCGAGGGCGATCTTCTTCTCCGGCTCCTTGACGGAGTAGACCATGCGATCCTTGATCATCAGGTTCTTAGGGTCACTGTCCAGCTTAACCTCATGTTTGGTGCCGTCTTTGTCCTTCCAACGGTCCACATACCCGGCAGAGATTTGCAGGATCTTCTCTTTGACTTTCTTTGCCGCGCCAAGTGCTGCATTGCCCGCCACGAAGGTGGTTCTGCTCGCGTGAACGCCTACGTCCCAGGGGCAAACATCTGTATCCCTGTCAAGGATATTCACATCCTCAGGAAGAACACCGATCTCCTCGGCTACCATCTGGGCGATCACTGTGTCCGCCCCCTGGCCGATGTCCGTTGCGCCCGTGAAAACATCCACCTTCCCGAAATCATCCGCCTTGATGATGGTGCCGCATCCGTCGGATTTGTAAACCCGCGCACCACCCCCGACGTGGATGAGAGAGGCCATGCCGACGCCTCTTCCTTCCACTTTCCCCGTTTTTTTTCGGTTCTCCCA
>JAHECH010000764.1 GCA_024641835.1 Deltaproteobacteria bacterium | reverse complement strand
TCCATTGCTTTTTTCATAACTCCACACTAAAATACGCAGCAATTTCTTCCCTTACGAACGATCCCCCTCACATTTATCCTCTTCCCCCGAAAGCCAGGGAGAGGGCGGGGTGAGGAGGCCCTTAATTACCGGGTCCCCCTTTTGGGGCATCCAAGAAAAGGAGGAGAGGCATGAAGAGACAAATGGGGTTTATCAGTATTGTCCTGGTCCTTGGTTTCGTTTTCTGCTTGTCTGCCTATGGCGCGGAGCCAATTGTCATTGGAGTACCTACGTCTCTAGGATTTGTGGAGGGGAAGGAAGGGCTGGCCGTCGTGAACATGGCCGTGGCTGAGATCAACGCCAAAGGTGGAGTCAAGGTGGGTGCAGAGAATAGAAAGTTCAAGGTGGAGTCGATTGACATCCGTGACGCTGCTCCTGGCGTGCCTGTTCCAGAGGCCCTTCTGGGTATTGAAAAGATTATCCTTGAAAAAAAGCCCACCGCTCTGCTCATCGGCCCGTTCCGCTCGGAAGCGCTGATGGCCAGCATGGACATCATCGCCAAGTACAAAGTCCCCATGATCGGTACGATCGCCATGATTCCCGCTTCAGAAGCTAAGATTAAAGCGGAGCCGGACAAATACAAATACATTTTCAGGACCTGCCTCAACGCCAAGTACCTGGTCCAATACCTTGTTGGCATCATGGCCTTCACCAACAAAGAGTTCGGATTCAACAAGGTCTACATCATGCACCAGGATGTGGCCTGGGCACGAGCCACGGCCGACTTGATGGTCAAGAATTATTTCGAGAAGGCAGGGTGGACCGTGGTCGGCCAGGAAGCCTATCCCACCGGAACAACAGATTTCTCATCAGGGCTCATGAAAGTGCGGAGCGGCGGTGCTCAGGTGATTCTGCCCATTTTCGACATGCCCCAGAGCGGCATCCTTGTGAAACAATGGCGCTCCATGAAAGTTCCCGCTCTCTTGGCAGGCTTTATTTCTCCTCTCGCAGGGTCGGGTGCATGGAAGACTTTCGATAAGAAGATCGGCGGCGCCATTAACTGCAACTTTGAGCTTGGGAGCGCGATAGCATCCAAGAAGGTTCCCGCATCGGTGGAATTTCTCAAGGCTTATGAGAAGAAATATAAGAAGCCCATGGAAGCGGGGCACGGCCCTGCGCCGACCTACGAGTCCGTGTACATCCTCAAAGAGGCTATTGAGAGAGCGGGAAGCCTCGACCCGGACGCGATCGTTGCTGAAATCCAGAAAACGGATCGCATGAGTGTCATGGGCCGGATCAAGTTTGACGAGGGGCACCAGGCGATTTTTGGTATGGATCCTAACCAGGCCGCGGTAGCGTGCGTTTTCCAGTGGACCGACAAGGGACAGCGGGTCAACGTTTTTCCCGAATCTCTCGCTGATGCCAAGATCCAGCTTCCAAAAGGTTTGAAACCCGCGAAGTGAGCGTGTCCCCCCTCACCCCCGTATCAAGTACGGGGCAAGCTCTGACCCTCTCCCGCCTGGGGAGAGGGAGGTAACATTTGGGGAAAAAGTAAATTCCCTCCCCCTTTTGAGGGGGAGGGTAAGGGTGGGGGTGATGGACTGAAGGAGGGGGATCTAATTGTTTAGAGCTTGAGGGCAAAAAATGAGAGGAACCTAAGGCGTGTTCGTCGGGACCATTATCTATGCCGTCATTAACAGTGTCATCCTGATCCTGATGTGCATCGGCTTTAATTTGACCTTTGGCATCAGCGGGGTCTCCAATTTCGCCTACGGGGCTCTCTACATCCTGGCTGCTTTCGCGACCTGGATCTTTCTGTACCTGGTAGGGCTTCCTTATTTCATCTCTGCGATCCTCTCTGTATGCTTCACCGCCTTCATCGGCGCCGTCATGTACCGTCTGGTTCTGATGCGCGTCAGGGGGCAGCCCTTGTCTGAAGTCATCTCCACATTTGCCATAGGGTTGGCCATCCTGGAACTTTTCAGGTATCTTGGTTTCGTAGGCTTTGAATATAGCTTGCCCGTTTTCATTGACGAGAGTTTCATGATCGGCGGCGTTTACGTGGATATGCAGAGGATTCTGATCGTCCTTTGCACCATCATCCTCGTCTTTTTGCTCTGGCTTTTCATCCATTACACCTCCATTGGGCTTGCATTTAGAGGAGTTGCACAGGATGAACGCACAGCCCTCACTTTCGGAATGGATTCGGATTGGATCGCAACCCTGAGCGTTTCTCTGGGAGCAGGGCTGGCAGGTCTCGCCGCTGCGGTCATTGTGCCTTTAGGCACCATCTCTGTTGGTCAAGGCTATGATGTTCTTCTCAACGCCCTTGCTGTTTCCATTATTGGAGGTCTCGGCAGCACTGGCGGCGTCATTGTGGCGAGCCTGGTAATTGGTTTCGCCCAGCGATTTACTGATACATACATCGGTTCTAGCTGGACGATGCTCGTGAGTCTTGTGGCCATTCTCCTCGTGCTCGTAATCAAACCGTCGGGACTTTACGGGAAGCAAAAGGAGCTGGAAGAGAGGATTTAATGCATTATAGAAATCGTGCCCTTACCGGGGAGCGCAGTAAAGAACTAACCACGAAAGCACGAAAGGACGAAACCACGAAAGAGAGGGAGAAAGGTTTCGTGTTTTCGTGGTGAGAACTTGTTTTGGCCGAGTGTAGGCCTCACG
>JAHECH010000763.1 GCA_024641835.1 Deltaproteobacteria bacterium | reverse complement strand
AGTCTCCAGCCTTGGGATAACTCAATACATTGACAATAAATGAATTGACAGAAATCCCAATCTGCTTTAATGGTTCCAATAGCGAAGTGCATTCCCGTCTCTTTTCAAAGCGGAGCGGCGCTTCGGTCTGAGCGGGAGGGGATTAGCGACCGAATTTCCGTAGGGGTAAATCGGCATCTGGAGGCGAACGGAGTGGCAGAAAGACTCATTTTGAAAGAATTGTGTCGTTACAACCGAGGCACTTTCGCGGATATCATCTACAGAAATGCCCTTCTCCATTCGGGTGATGAGGCTTTTGTTTGCGGCTCCCAGAGAATCACTTTCGCCCAGTTCAACACACGGGTGAACCGCCTGATCCATGCTCTTCGTTCATTAGGGATCAAAAAGGGAGATGTTCTTGGCGTCGTGTCATGGAATTGTCTCGAATACACGGACGTCTATGGAGCTGCAATGAAAGGGGGATTTATCGCCTCACCTTTTAATCCCAGACTTCACAGCGAGGAACTGGAATACCTCATCAATTACTCGAAGGCCAACACGCTTTTTGTCGGCCCCGAACTCCTTCAAACCGTCAGCCGGTTACGACCCCGCCTTCCCGGACTGAAGAACTATATCTGCTTTGAGAGTTCTGCTCCTGACATGGTCTCCCATGGTGAGTTGCTCACAAGGGATTCGTCGGATGAGCCTGACATCAATGTGAACAGAGACGACCCGGTGATCATCTTTTATACCAGTGGGACCACGGGTGTCCCCCGAGGAGCCCTCTACACCCATGCTCGCAAGCTGGATAATACTCGAATAAAAGCGCTGGAAATGGGAACGAAAGCGGGAGACAGGCATCTCATGGTATTGCCATTCTTTCACATCGGTGGAGACAGCCATGTATGGCCCTTTTTCCTTGTGGGGGGATCCAATGTGATCATGACGCAAAATTCTTTTGATCCGCGGGCTGTTCTTCAGGCCATTCAGGAAGAGAAGGTGACGGATATGCAGATTGTCCCCACGCAGCTCAATTCTCTTCTTTCGCAGCAGGATCTTAAAGCATACGACCTGAGCAGTTTGAGCAGAATCTATTATGCTGCTTCGCCGATGCCGGTGGAGCTGTTGAGGCGGGGGCTTGAGGTGTTCGGCCCGATTTTTGCCCAGGGATACGGCCAGACCGAATCAGGACCTCAAATCGCTACCCTTCCCAAAGAGGCTCACCACGTCCTGGGCAAACCGCTGGAAGATCAGAGAGTACTCAATTCATGCGGGCAACCGAGCCTTGGTGTTCACGTGAGAGTGGTCGACGAAAACAACGATGATGTTGAGCGCGGCAAAGTAGGCGAGATCATCGCGCGGAGCGAGTCGATCATGGTTGAATACTGGAAGATGCCGAAAGAAACTCGAGAGACAATTATTGATGGATGGCTCCACACAGGAGACCTGGCATACTACGACGAAAAGGGATTCATCTATATCGTTGACAGAAAAAAGGACATGATTGTCACGGGTGGCGAAAATGTCTATTCCCGGGAAGTCGAGGATGTCATCTATAAGCATCCTGCCGTTGCCGAGGCAGCTGTTGTCGGTGTCCCCGATTCGGTGTGGGTGGAACGTGTTCATGCTTTGATCGTTTTGAGGGCGGATGCCGTTGTCACGGAGAATGAAATGATCGCCTTTTGCAAAAATCATCTGGCTTCCTACAAGGCGCCTAAGTCCGTTGAGTTTGTTGAATCCCTGCCCAAAAATCCTCAGGGGAAAATATTAAAGAAAGAAATCCGTACGAAATACCGGGCGAACAGGTGATTTTCCTTGGCAAAATTAACAATAACTTCAACGCAATCTATGGAATGATCTTAGTCCCATTGAAATGGAATCATATCGTAATATTTTACCCATTCCTGGGCCGAGCCATCATAGAACTTTACATTTGGATATCCCAGCACCTGCGCCAGCACAAACCACCAGGAGCTGGCATATCCGCCGACACCGCAGTAGACGATAATTTCTCCGGCCTTATGTTTAGCGATTACGCCGGAGGCCATTGCACCAAGTATCTTTGTGTCTTTATAGGTTCCATCCGGATTCCACATCCACGGAGCAGGCAAAGATTTAGCGGTCGGGATATGGCCGGGTTTACTCGCAAAAGGCTCAATCGTAACCCCGAAGTAGACATCCGCATCTCTGGCATCGATAATGACGGCTTTGCCCTTGTGCTTTCGAACATATTCTTTAGAGACAAACATTGCCCTGTTTATTTTGCCCTGGTAGGTTGCTGCGTTCACACTGGGGACATCCGTCGTTGTGGGCTTACCCTCTTTCTCCCACTTAGGGTATCCCCCGTCTAGAATAGCCACGTTCTTTATCCCTGCATACAGAAGGGTGTCCGCAACCCTGGTGGCATCGGCGAGAGGATAGGGCGGATTCGGAGGATTTGCTGTTGTCCCAATAATCACCACCAGGGAATGTGGTTTTATACCGCAGGACCCGATCGTATTAAACAGGGCAGCTTGTTCCGGCACTTCAAGAAGAAGTTCATCCCTCATTGCTATCCATGCTGAGACAGGGACTACAAAAGGAACATTGATTGCGTTACGGATATGTCCGGCTTTATATTGATCTTCACTTCTGACATCAAGGATGACGAGGCTTGCCACACCGCTATTTGCCGCTAACC
>JAHECH010000762.1 GCA_024641835.1 Deltaproteobacteria bacterium | reverse complement strand
TGGAGGACTCAAAGACACTCAGCGACGGGCGCTGCAAAGAGTTGGCAACGAAGATCCGTAACCTGCTTCGAGGAAAATACCATGAAGTTGAGATTCTACCTGAACGATACAATCAACTTTATGAGGAATTCAAAGCCGAAGGCAAGAATTTGAACCATTTGCTCGCCTGGGGCCACGCGAGAGCATTTGAAAGCCTGCTCCAAAGGGAGGCCTGCTCCCATGCGATCGCAGATCAGTTTGGAGACGAGAGTTACATCCGGTCGAAACTCATGGAGAAAGGAAAGAACCTGCAGCTCATTCAGATCCCGAAAGGCGAACGCTATATAGCAGTCGCGGCCGCGTCTATCCTGGCTCGCGACAGGTTTCTCAGCCGCATGGAAGAACTTCGCGAGACCTACGGCATTGAGCTACCAAAGGGGGCATCCGAGACAGTAGTGAGCGCAGGGAAGCAGTTTGTTCAAACTCACGGAGAGAAGCTCTTGGCCAAAGCTGCTAAACTTCACCACAGGACGACAGAAAAGATAAAAGGCGCAAATCATGACTGAGCTTGCTAAGGAGGAATTATCTTTCCGTGAGTCCAGCGCCCGTTTCGAGATGAGCCGGGAGGCGAACAATCTCAGGAAGAGCCGTGAGTTCGGAAAGGCTTTGCCGCTTTACCGCGAGTTGGCGAAGGATGCCTCCGATCCTTACGCCGTAGCAGGTCTTTTGCATTGTCTAAGAATGCTAGGGATGTTCGAAGAGGCTTTGCCGCTTTGTAGCCCTCCTTATCCAGAGCACTTAAAATTGGACTGGTACAGGAACGAGGTCATCTGGACTCTGATTCAAGGCAAGCTGCAGCAACTTGACGAAAAAGCATCTGTAGATGAAGTCGTGAGTGAAGCTGAATCAATTCTTGCTCTTGATCCGAAGGGCTCGGTGGCAAAATGGAGCATTGTCCATCGCGTTCTAAAGGCTGCTAAAGCAAGAAATAGATGGGACGTCGTTTCGGATTGGCTCAAGAAAGTCAATCCGGATGAACTGTCGCTAACACCAATGAAAGACGACCGCGGTCGTGGCGGTTGGTGTGAGCAGGCCATGTGGCACAACCTAAAGATTCGTTCAGAGATTGAAGTCGGCGATAAGCAACAGGCGATTTTAGGTGCTAACCGTGCAATTGGTCTTTTCCCCCTGCAAGCTCGCTTTTTCGAACGGCTTGAAGCTCTTGCTAATTTCCGTATGGGTAGGCTCAATGAAGCCGAGGTGCTCTATGGCAAACTCTCTAATGGAGGAAGGCTCGACTGGTGGATACTGAGCGAATATGCGAAGGTTTTGTCCAAGCTTGGTAAGGATCAAGAAGCGCTAATTTTGATGTGCAAAGCCGCCCTTTCAAATAAGAGATTGGAAACTCTTGTCGCTCTTTTCTCGGATATCGGCAACCTCTGCCATAAAATAGGACTGAAGAAAGAGGCCAGAAACCATCTCCTTTTGTGTAAACAGATTAGAGAAGAACAGGGGTGGTCTATTCCCCAAGCTTTGAGCTCCTTAATTGCGACGTTGGAAAGTGAATTGGAGGGCATTGCAAGCCCTGCTAGCCGTGGCGCTGCTTTAGTTGAATGCCAAGGCTTTTGGAGGAAAACGGTAGGAGCACATCAGGGCAGCAGAGAGCCATCAGTCAGAGATAGAGAGGGGAAGAGATTGCTAAGAGGAAAGCTGAAGTTGGGCTCATCAGAACGGCCGTACTGCTTCCTCCTTTCAGACGGAATGTCGTATTTCTGCCTTAAGAGCGATCTGCCTGAAGGTGCCGCTGACGGCATGATGCTCCAGTTTGATGCGATCCCGTCCTTTGATAAGAAGAAAAACCAGAAATCGTGGAAAGCCGTCAACCTGAGAATAAGGTGATGTTTTGAGGCCCCGCCTGATGGGGGTTAACTCTTTAATGGTTTATTGTGAAACGTGTATGGTCCAGATACCTTGCTAGTGCTGGCAAATGCTTACAGCATTCGCGGGGCATTTCCCACTCGGCCGCCCGAGCGGTCTGATCGTCCAGGGGATTGAGGCAAGAGTTGCAGACCATGCGGATGCAGTTCTCGCTGCCTTCCAGCGTCATCCGCTCCAAGGCCTTGCGCGCCACCTCCAGGAGGGAAGAGCTGAAGAACCCGGCAATCCGTTCGTACCGGCGGGCGCCCTGCAACCGGGTGGCCAGAAAATCCTTCAACGAACTGCGGCTATCCTTCCTTCCCGTTGATGGCTGCCATGATTTCTTTGAAGCTTCCCACTGCCGCCTCGAGATTTTCGATGATGTCATTGGCCAGGACATCCGGATCGGGCAGGTTGTCGAGGTCGGCGAGACTCTTGTCTTTGATCCAGGTAATATCGAGACTGGTCTTGTCCCGGCTTAGTATTTCTTCGTAGGTGAATTTTCGCCAACGGGCTTCTGGGTTTTTATCGGGGTGCCACATTTCTTTGCGCTTACGTCTGTTCGACGGGTTGTAACAGATAATGAACTCCTGGAGGTCTTCAAATTTCAGGGGTGACTTCTTCAGGGTGTGGCGGATGTTGGTGCGGTAATCATATATCCAGACCTCCTGGGTCCAGGGGTCTTTGCCTGCCGGTTTGTTATCGAAAAAGAGGACGTTTGCCTTGACACCTTGGGCATAAAATATGCCGGTGGGCAGCCGCAGGA
>JAHECH010000761.1 GCA_024641835.1 Deltaproteobacteria bacterium | reverse complement strand
TTACCGAGATAGAAAGGGCCTCTCTCTAATCCGAAGATGCCATCGAGAACCGTCAGGGCCGGTCTTATTTTCTCTGCGAGCAGGGCGAGATGATGGTCCAGCGATTTATTGGATCTGTGACAGAATTTGCGTGATTTGACGGAAAGACACCCCTTGAGATTCTTCAGGCCGAGGGAGAGGACAGCTTGGTTGTGAGTCTTGAGTGCCGGCATGTTGATCAAAAAGTCCGCTTCGATCACGGCTTGGGCCACCTCCAGTTGAAACTCACCGAAATCCACTCGCTGAAACGGCCCCTCAAAGAGATCGATAAGATCGAGTCCATACCGCTTTGCGAGCAGAGGGTAGCCGAGATGTTCATAGATGCCGTGGGTTGGAACGCCATACCCTTTTCCCCGAACCGAACCTTCCCCGATGCCGATTCTTCCCACGCCGTACTCCTTTAGCAAAATCACCATGTCGTGCACCAACCGCGTGGTGGTGAAAACGCCGTAAAGGGACATAGGATACCGGTCATCAAGAGCCACAAGATTGGGCTTGATCAGCACATTCAGGTCAGATCTCAGGCCCTCAAATCCGTCGCACAGATGGACCAGCTCTCGTAAGGAATCAGGAGAAGACTCATACCGTTTCAGGGCAACAGCACGTTTTTCCATGGGTATTTCCTCTTATTTCGAAGGAGGGTGATTTTCCTTGTGACAGATACACTCACTCTCACCGCAAACGTCACAAACATAGGTGTCGCGAGGCGCCTTGTCCTTGTTCCTTCGACTCAGAAGAAGGTATGCTACCGCAACCACACAGAGAACAACAAGAATTAATAACCACATATTCTCTCCAATATCCAGCGAAGGTTCAAAGTGCATGGATCAAGCGGAAAGAGAAAGACGAAACAGAACAGCCTGTCGCTCATTGACGGGCTGTTGCCCAAATCCCGTTGCCTTAGGAACACGTTCAGAGAAACCCTATTCGAACTCGGCCAACAGGGTGATGAGGCTTTTTCTGAAATGCCTCATCATCCTGACCTGAATGCCCACATGACGATTTGGGCAACAGCCTGTTGAAAAATGACCAATGATTACCGGTCAATAGATCAACACGCAGTAAAGCTGAGTGTGCCAAGAAAGTCAAGGAGGCGCAGGAGCAGGTCAGACTTCGAATATGTCCATTTCGAGAGGCGTAAGAATCTCATATCCCTTGACCGTAACCAAGACGGTGTTTTCGACCCCCACAGACCCCTCACCGGGGAAAACGATCTTGGGCTCCATAGCAAAGGTCATTCCCTCTTCCAGGGGATACGAATGGCCTTGAGCAAGAAAGGGAAATTCATTCAGTTCCAGGCCGATCCCGTGGGCAATAAAACGGGTCTGAAGGCCCGGAGGCCCGAGATAGCTCTCTTTGTACCCGAGTTTTTCCGCAAGTTTCAAGGTGTTGATGAAAATGCTTTCACAATCCGAGCCGGGGTGCGTCTCGGAAAGAACGGCATCGTGGATTTCCCGGCATGCCTTGTAAGCGTCGATGAATTTGCGATCCATCTTCCCAATGGAAAACATCCGCGTTTCGTCTGCCTGATAGCCATGGTAACAAATCCCAAAATCCACCAGGATAGGTTCGTGGGCCTTCATGCGCCTCAGGCTTGCACCCACAGGAAAAGCAGGAGAGAGCCCCAATCCACCCATAGGGGAATCGGACTGGCTGACAATGCCTCCCGTGGGACCGCTGAGCACATGCCAGCTATAAGCCTCGTAGTTGAAAGATCTGACCCTGAGGAGCCCTTCGTGCCCATTCGCCTTGGCGACAGCCTCCAGATGTCCACCGAACTCAATTTCGCTCATTCCTTGCTTCAAGATCTTTTTTGCCTCATGGTAAACCTTCTTGCCTATGTCGCCCGCCTTTCTCATGAAATCGATCTCAAAGGGGGATTTGATCTTCCGGATGTCTCTGATGATCTGGGAACCGTCAACCAGCCTCGATCCTGGAAAGAGGGATTGGAATCTGAAATAGTCTCGGGCAGGAAGAATGTCCATTTCAAGACCAAGGACGCTCGGCTCTCTTCCCATATGCTCCCTAACAAGAGAGGAGAGTTCCCGGTACGATTCCATTCCTACCACATCCTCAAGAGGAGATTCGATCCTGGCTCTTTCCAGTTCTCTTTTCACCATAAGGAGAGGTTTTCCATCTAAAGGAACCAAGAGGAGAGCATCCTGCGCAGTGCCAGAGAGGTAGAAATAATCCATTTTCTGGGCTACGAGGAAAGCATCCATCCCTTCCGCATCCATCTTTTTTCTGAGCATCGCATGACGGGCTTCTATCTCTTCCTTCGGCGTGTAGATGAAACCAAGGGAGTTGCTGATCACCCGGAATTCTTCTCTGATCCATTTCTCGTGATTCATCGGTCTAACCTGTCAGCGTCTCCCCTTGTTTTCTCACTTCAGCTTACCCAGGAGTTCGTTCGAAACTTCTTTGACGCCCGGCTCCCCATCCAGTTCGATGATCTTAGGCTTCCCTTTGTTTTTCCTGGAGAGAAGTTTGAAGTAGTCGATGGCAGCCGTGGTTCCATTCTTAGGCTCATAATAGATATGATGGCGCTTATCAATGGCTGCCTCATCCTGATCATCGGATCTGGTCTTGAGATCTCCGCCGCATACCCGGCATTTATCCCCATTGGG
>JAHECH010000101.1:5938-9833 GCA_024641835.1 Deltaproteobacteria bacterium | reverse complement strand
CTCGGTCTTCTCCTCTCCATCCATCCTCTGGATCGTTACAGGGAACTCTTGAAAGGATTAAGCTACGTACGAGCCCGGGACCTCCATCTCCATGTGGGGAAGCAGGTGACCATGGTCGGATGGTTGGTAACAGGCAAGACGGTTCACACCAAGGACGGCGACCCTATGAAGTTTGTGTCCTTTGAGGACACCACAGGGCTTTACGAAACCGTCTTCTTCCCAAAAGTGTACAACCAGTTCTGTCACATGCTGAATGAGATGCGACCCTACCTGATCAGAGGAAAAGTGGAAGAAGATTTCACTGCCACCACGCTGACGGTTCATTGGATCGAATTCCTGGATAGATAAAAAAGCCGAGGTTTCTTACGATCGCAAAGGGTCTGAACTTATTTCTGGTCCTCCGGACCTCAAAAAGGCAGCAGATTACCAAGTGGCCAGTGCATTCCGCACTCGTTTGAAAGAAAAGGCAGGATTTAAATATGTTATGGACCCCTTGCCGATGCGGAACTCCAAAGGCGCTGTCGTCTATTATCTATTTTTTGCGAGCCAAAAAAATGTTGCTGACAAGATTGTTCAGCACATATTCAAGAAATACAGTTCAGGGGTAAGATGAAATGGCTCTCTCAGCTATCGAACGGAACATCTCCATAAACCGGAGTCTGAAAAAGGAAGTTCTTATCATCCATCTCATCTGCCTGCTACGTAATGTTTCCGCTCTTGGGTAACAAGCGACGGATGACGAGGAGTAGAACCACCACTACGGCGCCTAGCACGATCCAGAACGCCCATACAGGAGAGCCTTTGAGAGGGAAGGCATCTTGCCATGATGACTTCTGTAGGGCTTCAGCGGAGGAGAGAGTGGCCTCGGTCTTCTCTGCCGCAATAAGCCGATCGGCCACGAGGACAACGTCGTACCGAGGGGAACTCGCCTTCTCGTTTCCATAATAGAGAAAGGTCTCCGCGTCGGGAGAGGCTTTGAACAGGATTCGCGTGGCCGGGTAGTAGACGTAGAAATGATCGACCGTCAGCGGTGGATTATCTCCATTTTCGATCTCGAAGACCAAGGTGTCCCCGCTGGGCGACTGCGAAAAGTCGATCACCATTTTCATGCTCTTCTGGCCCGGAGTTCGTACCCATGTGGCGCGACCACATAGAACGTTTCGAGGATTACCACGTTCGTCTTGAATCTGTTCGATCAAGACGGCGGAGCGTTTGAAAAAAGGTGCGTCCGTCTCACAGCTCAATCGACGGAGGGGCAATCGTGGATAGGGCAGTCGCAAGACCCAGCGGCTGACCGTGGACCGTTCAGGATCATCGGCCTTTTGAACCGTGGGGGCTAAGCTGCGCAGGGCAGGAGATCGGTCGAAGAGATAGGGCCATTGCTTCCCCTCCCGTATAAGCCGGAGGTCTTGGAACCCAGGGCTGGTGTGCGACAGGGTCTCTGGATCGAGTTCGAGTCGGTGCACGCCTGGACGCTCCAAATGGACCCGCTTTCGGTATTTCCACTCGCTAAGATCAATCGGGGAGCCTAAGCCCTGCAGTTCCGCAACCGGTTCTGCAGGTCGATAGGCGGGGTTTGGCAGAATCGGCCCTGACACGCCTTGCGTGACCAGTTCTGCTTCAACCGATTTCGGCAGAGCCGCAAGGTCGTAGCTAGGCGCTGAGCAAAGGGCGTTGCCGCTGAGGAGGTGGAAAAGCCCGGGAGCGGCTGCGAGCCAGGAGATAAGAACTGGCCGACGTCGTGCAAGGATAGACGAAACAGGAAGAGGCGGCGAGTCACCGTTATGTATTGTTAGGATGAGCTCGCGCGAAGGGACGAAAACGTCCGTTGCGAAGCCCAGTTTCGAGGTTGCCGGCTGACCTTCGAGGGCGATGCGGTAGATCGTATCACTGGTCAGGACAGTCTCCCGGATTTCGTTTTTTTCATAATGACGGTATGAGAGAGAAACAGGGCGAGTGAAAAGCCGCTCCGGCGTTTCGATCTCGATGCCGGCCAGTGTGACATGGGCCCCTGCTGCCTCAAGAATTAATCGGCTCTGGTACGGGCCCTCTTCCCGGCCAATGATCTTCAGGCCGAACGGTTCTGATGGAGCCGGCTCAGGCGACGCGGCATACACCCGCGCTCCGGTCAGGGGAATGGGCGGAGAGGAACGATCATCGAGCGTGATCCGGAGAAAGGCCCACGTCTCAGAAGGTAAGGGGAGAAGGAGTCTGCTCGCGCCATGGGCAAGGCGGAAGATCGGTTGATGTTGAGCGATGATCTCCCAGGTTTTTCCGTCCCTGGACCCTTCCAGGAGAACGGCTTTCAGGAAATCCCGGGCAGGAGTTTCTAAAGTCACGCTAGCAAGGGGTTGAACCATCCCGGTTTCAATGGTGGCGATTGTTTTTTCAGCCTCGAGGGCTACGTCAAAGCGTGCGGCAGGTCGGACAACTTTTGCTGGTTGGACGGGGCGTTCGAGGAGAAAAGGCGCCTCCCGTGCCTGATCATCAACGAGACGAAGGTCCTCGAGTCCCGGACGGGAAGCGTCTATCGTTTCCAGGGGGAGACTCAGCTTGACCATGCCGGCCTTGTCCACCTGCACGGTCTGGATGTTTTTCCAATCCGCCGGAAGGAGGCCGGCTAAAACAGCCTTGGCAAACACCAAGAGCAGGACAGTCAGGCCGAGAAAGTTCTTCATGCCAAAACCTTCTTCTGCGTCTTTTCAGATCCAGTGGATAAAAAGCGCTGGTAGAGCAAGGAAACCGGAATCAGCACAAGGGCCAAGCCGATGAACGAGCCGATGCGGTAAAGGCCGCCGAGGTTCCAAAGGTCGTGAAGAAAGATTTTTAACACGGTAACACAGAGCAAGCCCAGGCCGCCATAACGGGCACCTCGAAGGTGACGCCGAATTCCGATGAAAAGAACCGGGAAAGCAAAGGCCGCCCACGCGAGCGAGTAAGTCATGTCGCGGGCCAGGTTCCCGGAGAAGTCAAAGGTCAGTGTTCTGCCTGTGCTGAAATAGTCAGCGATTTCAATGTTGACTAAGAGAAACGCTAAGGCCGTGCCTAGCCCGTTGAGCACGGGAACCGCATTAAGAGTATGGATGAGGTTGCGTGGCGGCGCCAGCCATCGTGCTCCCATGAACAAGCATGCGGACACCACGCCGTACGCGTAAAAATACCAGTTGAGGATGGGCGTGTCGGTTCTCAGGTGATAGTGAAGCACAGCCGGATTCAGGGCGAACCTGCTGAAGGATGTGAGGAGCAAGGCCACACCGAGATACCTCAAGCCTTCATGAGGAACACGATGAAAAAGCCATAGGAGCGCAACTCCTTCAAGAGCCCACCCGATGGTAATCCATTCCCTTTCGAGTTGGATGGGGAAAATCAGGGTAATAAAAAAGAGGGTCACACCGCCGAACAATGCGACCGCAGGCGTTCGGCTGGCGGCTGCAGCCGGAAAGGCCCGCAAGATACGAACAAGCGATGCCATGGATGGCACGGCAAAAGCCGCCGGGATGAGTCCCATGTAAGGATTGGCGTAGGCGGCAGAGACGATTTTGTAGATCAGGAAAAACTGCGCAGGACCTGCGAGGGCCGCCACGAGCCACGGGATGATTCGGTCCTTTGCCTGTTTCCAAAAGAGGAAGGGAAACAGGCCGAAGACCGCGTAAAAGCCGATGAACCAAAGCAAAGGAACCGTCGCCCGTGCAGGCTCAAACCGTAGAAGGTACCAGGCTCCTTCGAGGAGAACGACGCCTGCAAACCCGGCCATGCCGACCCACTCAGCGCCGTAGATCCGAACCAATCCCAGCAAGAGAACCGCCATCAGAGCCGCCATGCCGAATACAGGGGATGGATCGGCCAGGGGGAGCCGGACGACGACCAGGGTGAGCAGGAAGAAAGGAAGAAGAGC
>JAHECH010000101.1:0-5928 GCA_024641835.1 Deltaproteobacteria bacterium | reverse complement strand
GTCAAAAAAGGTTTCAAGAAACCCTTCCTTCGCTCCGGGAATGCTGGGGGTTCTTTTGCAGAAGCGGCTATCATTTTCTTCGCAGCGAACATTCCCGCTCCGTAAAAGAAGACCGAAAAGCCACCGATAAGGAACAGCATTTGTGGCAGACCTGTGAGGGCAGCAGGTATTTTCGAAACCCAGAGTGCCGTGGCAAGAGCCGTCAGGGTCAGGACCCCGACGATGGCGAGGACGGAAGCCATAACCACGGCCAGGGCGACGGCCAGCATATCGAGAAGAAGGATGGCGGCCCAGAGGGTCATGGATACTTTCGTGATTTTGAAAAGGATCATAATGGACAGGAGCAAGGAAGCCACCACAAAAAGGTGGGCCCACCAAACCGGCCTGCCGGCAGAACGCCATCTTTCAAGGATCACAGGCGAAACAGCGTGAAGCAGAGCGAAGATCAGGTAAAAGCTGAGGGCCCAGTTGAGCGATGCGGGCTTGAGGAACTGGAGCGTCCATGTCATGAGCAGCAAGAAGCAAACGACTCCCGTCCACAGGTGCATCGGGCGCAGCTCAACGCGGATGGCCGCGAGAATCAGTAAGGTGAGGTCCGTTACGAATGCAAAGGTGAAGAGCAATGCAGGCTTAGCCACCACCGTCGGGTAGGGATGAAGCAACAAGTAGAAGGCAAAAGCCAGAGCTGAAGCCGGCATCATGATCGCAGCAGCGGAAAGCGTTTTTTCTACCTGATCTCTGCGGTGCCCGTAGAAGAAGGCCAGAACAAAGAGAAAGACAAATCCGGTGAAAACCGCCATGGCCACGAGGACCTTAGATGCTTCAAAGAACTTTCCGACCCATCCGAATTGCATGGCCACTGTAGCAAGGGCTGCCAGCAAGGCGAGGTGATTCCAATGCTTTCGAAGAGCCACGGAGAGCAGTCCCACGTCGAGGATGGCCAGATAGGTGAAAAGGGCAACGGGGCGATCCTCTCCTGTAGAGAGGAGGGGAGGCGTTAAAAAGCCGCCCAGCAAACCGAGGACAGCTACGGCTTGAGCGTCCAAACGGACCGCCAGAAGAAAAGCCGTGACCGTCACCAGCGCCATGAGCCCGAAAGCGAGACCGGCCGAAATGAAGTGATAAAAGGAGCAGGCGCCGAATATATCGGCATAGAGAATCAGGATGCCCGCGGAAGTCAGTGTCTGCACGGTGACCGAGTATTTCTCCCGGGAAACGCGCAGGCCTCCTACCAGCAGGGCCATCCCAAGCACCAGCCCCATAGCGACTCGAACGGGTGGGCTGATGAGCCCTCTTTCAAATGAGTACTTGAGGAAGAAGCCCACGCCCAGGAACAAGGCCAAGCCCCCCAGCCAAGCGAACAGCTTCACCCCCATGAACTGCTCCCAGTTGATGGCGGCCGGCAGAACCCCCTTTTTGTCAACGACCGCCCCGGGCCTTTCCTCATTGCCAAGAGCCGACGGGGGCTCAGCCGCTGCTTGCGCACTGGCAAAGCCCGAGGGTGCTTTTACTTCTTGATTTGCGGGTCCGGGAACTTCGAAGCGACAGGTCGGTGATGCGTCAGGTGAAGGAGGAGCCTCTTCACCAAATTCTTCCAAGGTCGGTTCCCCTGCATCAGGCCCTGAGTATTCAGTAGGCTTGGCAAGCCGCGCCAGGTCCTTTTCGAGATTTTTCAAATGGAGTTCAAGGTGGTTCACAAGAAGATGGAGCTCATCGAGGCGTTGGGTTGCTCGATTGGATTTCCGGATTGAATAGATGGGAAGAGCAATGATGAGACCGAGGAAGAGCAGGGCAAGAATGAGGAAACCCATAGGTTGATCACCTTGTTTGTTTAGTCATGCCCCTGGAGATGTCGCCCACCAGCTCAATTGTTCAGCTATCAACGAGCACAATCCCGGTATCCGCTCACATCCAGAGAGGGACTCTCCATCTCAGGACAAAAAGTATAGTAAAATTAAGGCAATATGTCAATGCTCTTTGCGTCCCCCCTAGTATATATGCGATTTGCTCGCAGCAGGAACAGAGGTTATAGAATGACCTCTACGTTCTGGCGGGCTGCCGAAAGACGGTTACAGGCATTGATGTTCGAGGTTGCGTCCTGTCGAAGAGCCTAGCCAATCTCCCCTTTTGTTAAGCGGGGGATCTCATCTCACGCAGAGTCGGTTCATTCGGCAAAGGAGAGGGCAGATCCTGAATCGCCTAGTTGCGAGGTCAAATACATAACCGAGGGCTCATTACTACGGCTATTACAGCAATGCCTCCCGGGGAAGGGGGACCTCCTCACCTACCCCAAGGCCCGTCCTGAGCCTGTCGAAGGATGCCATGATAAGACAACACCCTCCACTGCCATACTCTGGTTCCCGACATGAGGTGCCAAGCTCTCCCTTGACACAAAAGTGCACAATCCCCTATACTCTGTCCCAGAAAAAGCGAGTCCTTGTCACCTCACCTCACCAAAATACCTGGTCATAAGTCGGGTTCCAAGATGGAGACGCTTCCATTTCAAGATCCGAGAGGATCCCGTCATAAGCCGCTCTTTTGGGTCTCCATGATCCTCCTTCTTCTCGTGGCATTGGCGTTGAGGCTCCACCACTTGGATCATGAAAGCCTCTGGATGGACGAATTACGACAGGTATCCTACTATCCCCTTTCTTTCGAGAAGATTGTTCGTGAGGCCGCCACCCAGCAGCAACCTCCTCTCGATTACTGGGTAGGACATTTCGTCCATTTCTTCTCTTGCACTGATTTTGCCGTTCGATTGCCCTCCGCCCTTTTCGGGGCAGGCGCTGTGATCATTTTGGCCTTCCTGGTTAACAAGATGTGCTCTTGGCCCGTTGGGATCGGAACCGGCCTGATCGCCGCATTGATCCCATTCAACCTCTTTTTTTCTCAAGAAGCTCGACCCTATTCCATTGCTATCTTTTTATCGCTTCTGACGCTGTGGGCCCTGGATCGCCTGCTAAACGCCACCGGAAAAGGCCTTATGGAATCATGGGTGCTACTCTTGGTTTCGGTTGCTTTCCTCCATACAAGAACCTTGGCCCCACTTGTCTTTATCCTTGTCCTCCTTTTCATCCTCTTCCTCTCGCTTGGGCTCCTCGCTGCCGGGATAGAGATCTTGCCGCGGGAGCAGAAAACACATATCCTGTTTGCCATTGTTGCGTGCTCTTTATCCGTGGCGGTCTATCTCCCCTCTTTCCACAAAATCATAAGCTATAGCGGCAAGTATGCAGAGACCTCATTCCATATAGTGGAGACCCTTGTTGCAGGGATAAAGCATTTCAACATGGTTCCCCTTTGGGAGGCCTTTGTCGCCCAGACAGATCCCCTGAGCCTTCCCCTTTTGGCCTTTCTGGGCCTTTCCCCATTTTTTGCACGGATCTCAGGCCTTTACTCCAGGAACCCGCTTTGGACGGTGAGCATGATCCTCTTGCCTGGAGCCAGTTTGCTCAATCTCTTTGTCTTTCAGTCCAAAACCGCCTACAATTTCCGGCCTCCCTATGCGTTTTATCTTCTACCCCTGGTGTTGCTGCTGTCCGCCGTAACCTTTCAAGGTCTGTGGACGTGGGCAGGAAAGACGAAATACTGGCGGGTCACCCGGTTTCTATTGCTCTTTGTTGCCGCTTTTCTGACCATCAACACGGCAAAATCAGCTTACCATTTCAAGGGAGTGGAGAAAAAGACAGACTGGCGGGGGCTTGCTACTCACTTGACAGCCTCTTTCGGTCCTCAACAACTGCTCCTGTTTGACAGTCTTTCATCATATGGCGAATGGGAACCCAGACCTACTTTTTGCGGATTTCCCCGCTACTACAAGGGGCGATCTCCTCTTTTTTACATGGTGCAACTGCCCGCGCTCACACATACCCTGGCCAGCATGTCCCTCGAACCGGTCCTCATTCTCCACTACCCGGTACCCTTCTATTTGACACCCTCTTCCCGGTATCCGATAGTTCCCCTCCCCTCTGGGGAGGTGAAGCGACGGGGCTCCATATTGATCAAGTCTGATTCGGTGATTCGGCTCACGGAATTTCATGGTTTTTTTGTGGTAAGGCTCAGGCAAACCACTGATCATCTCTTAGCCGACACCTACAGGATGATTGAACATTTACTGCCGCACCTTCCCAGGGACTCTTCTATTGTCGAAATACATCTCGCCGCAGCTGCCATGGCACGCGCTCTCGGTGTCAAAGGATGGTCGAACCATCTGATGGAGGCGGAAGCATTGGCTCAGGCCGAAAATCGTCCGCGAGTGAGAAATATTGGCAAGAAGATTGAGGGCATCTCGCCACTCTAGGCGCCAGATCAAATGGACCAAGAATGGGAAAACTCTGGAGGGTGTTACCCAAATCACCTCTTTTGCCAGGGAGGGGACCCATATTATCTCTATAGGAGGAGGGGCATCCCTGTCGGGACACTGCCCAAATACCGCCTTTGATAGCGAACTCGGCACCCAACGACCACAATTTGAGGTCTGAAATCTTCCAAGACGAAGCTGCGGTGGCCGCACTTACCCCGGGAGGCAATGTCATCGAGACTGATCTCCACCGCCCCAGTTCTTGGCGGTGACGGTTTAGAAGCTTGATCCCGGCTCCAATTACTTATACTTGCGGACAAGCAAGAGATCTGTTCTGTGAGGAAAGGGCCTAATCCCCGTTATGGTTCAAAGGCCTTAAAGATTAAGGAGGCATTGGTGCCGCCGAATCCGAAGGAGTTGGACATGGCGGCCTTAACTGTGGCTTTTCTGTCCACGTTGGGAACAAAATCCAGGTCGCATTCCGGGTCGGGCGTTTCGTAGTTGATGGTGGGAGGGATAATACCGTTCTTGATGGTCAGGGCCGTGTAGATCGCCTCAACCCCCCCTGTCCCTCCGAGCAGATGGCCCGTCATGGACTTGGTCGAGCTTACGGCCAGCTTGTGGGCATGATCTCCAAAGACGACCTTGATGGCCCTGGACTCAGATTCGTCGTTAAGTTTTGTTGACGTGCCGTGGGCGTTAATGTAATCGATATGCTCAGGCTTCATGCCCGCGTCTTCAAGGGCGTTTTGCATGCACAGAACGGCGACCCCCCATCCGGCTCCGGGGCTGAGACATGATAGGCATCTGCGGACATGCCGTACCCCTCCACCTCGGCGTATATTTTGGCACCTCTTTCGAGGGCCTGATTCATGTCTTCGAGGATTAAAATTCCCGCGCCCTCGGCCATGACAAACTCGTCTCTGTTGAGTTCAAAGGGGCGGGAGGCCTTTTCCGGTTCGCCATTTCTGGTGGAAAGGGCCCGCATGGAACAAAAGCCGGCAAGGGTTAGAGGTCTTACCACCGCCTCAGAACCGCCGGTGATCATCGCATCCGCCTTCCCCTCAGCAATGAGCCTCAAGTACTCCCCGACGGCATGGGAACCGGCTGCACAGGCCGTCTCTACAGAGAGATTCGGACCCTTTGCGCCGTACTCTATGGCGATCTGCCCGGGCGCCATATTGGCGATCATGCCCGGAATAAAGAAGGGACCCTGCGTGGTCCCTGGTCCAGGAGAACGCTATGTTAGTACTCGAGCGTGGAGAGTCCACCCAGGCCTGACCCTGTAATAGAGCCAATCTGGTGTCGGTTATGCGCATCGATCTTCAGCCCCGAGTCCTCCTTGGCCATCCTCGCCGATGCCAAGGCATAACCAAAACACCCTTCCTGGAAAAGGGGTAGCTCCTGGGGCCGTTATTGCAATCCAGACTTTTGGCGATTTCCTGAACTTCAATCCCCATTGCCACGTACTCTGCACGGATGGAGCCTTCTTTGAAAGCGGAGCGTTCAAGGTAGCCCCGGCATTCGACACGGAGTCACTGGAAAAGCTCTTTGCGCACAATGTTCTCAACATGCTCTTGAGGAAAGGGAAGATCAGCGAAGAGATTGTCAAGCTCATCCTGTCGTGGCGG
>JAHECH010000100.1 GCA_024641835.1 Deltaproteobacteria bacterium | reverse complement strand
CCAAGGTCAACGCCGTACTCAACCAACTGCCGCCCGCCGCGCAGCAGCCCGTATTGAACATCAAGATCGGCCAGACGACCGACGCAATGTACATCGGCTTCTCCAGCGATCTGCTGACCGCGAACAAGATCACCG
Organism: Deltaproteobacteria bacterium; assembly: GCA_024641835.1. Classification (GTDB taxonomy): domain Bacteria; phylum Desulfobacterota; class DSM-4660; order Desulfatiglandales; family HGW-15; genus JAHECH01. The sequence continues at coordinate 9,702 of JAHECH010000100.1, read as the reverse complement.
ATTACCTGATTCGCGTTGTACAACCCAAACTGCAGGTGGTCCCCGGCGTGCAGACGGCAGAGATCCTGGGAGCAAAGTTGTTTGCTTTGCGCGCGTGGCTCAATCCCCAGCAACTCGCAGCCTATGGCCTCACCCCAACGGACATCTCGGCGGCCCTCACCAATAATGACTACCTGTCGGCCGTGGGCAGCACTAAGGGCCAGATGGTGCAGGTGGACCTGACGGCGTCGACCAGCATGCATTCGCTCGACGAATTTCGCGATCTGATCATCAAGCATCAAGACGGCGCCATTGTTCGCCTCAAGGATGTCGCCAACGTGACACTCGGTGCGGAGGACTACGAATCTCAAGTAGCTTTCGACGGTAGGAAAGCGGTTTTTATCGGTATTCAGGTTGCGCCGGCGGCAAATCTCCTGGATGTTGTCAAGGGCGTGCGCAAAGTCTTTCCCGATATCCAGAAGCAGCTTCCCCGAGGGCTCAATGGGCGGATTGTATATGACTCCACAGAATTTGTGAACAGTTCGATCGACGAGGTCGTGCGTACCCTTGCGGAGGCGTTGGTGATCGTCACGCTGGTTGTGTTTGCCTTTCTCGGCTCATTTCGATCCATGTTGATCCCGACGATCGCGATTCCGCTGTCGCTGGTCGGTGCGTTTACTATCATGCTGATGTTCGGCTTTTCCATCAACCTGCTGACTCTGCTCGCCCTGGTGCTCGCAATCGGCTTGGTGGTGGATGATGCTATCATCATCGTCGAGAATATCAGTCGTCACCTCGATGAGGGCTTGAAACCGATGGAGGCAGCCATTCTCGCGGCACGCGAGTTAGCCGGCCCCATTGTGGTGATGACGGTGGTATTGGTCGCCGTCTACATCCCGATCGGTTTCATGGGCGGTCTGACCGGCGCCTTGTTCACCGAGTTCGCGTTCACGCTCGTCGCTGCGGTAACGATCTCGGCGATCGTGGCGCTCACTCTATCTCCCATGATGTGCTCACGTTTGCTCAAACCGCACGACCCGTCTCAAAAGGGGTGGCAGGTGAAGTTCGCACTATTCCTGGACCGCCGGTTCGGCGCGTTGCACCGGCGGTACGAACGGGTGCTCCGAGGCGCGCTCAACTACGTTCCGGTGACGATGGTGTTCGCGTTGGTCATTCTCGGGAGCATCTACTTCCTGTATGCCGGTGCAAAGTCAGAACTCGCCCCGCAAGAGGACCAGGGCATCATCATCGTCTCGTCCACATCGGCGCCGAACGCGACGCTGCAACAACGGGAACTCTATTCTCACGCAGTGTACGAGACCTTCGCGAAGCATCCTGAGACCGATCACGTGTTCCAGCTCGACATGCCCGGCCAATCGATCGCCGGTATGGCGATGAAACCCTGGAATGAGCGGAAGAGAACGTCCAACGATCTGCAGCCGATCATCCAGCAGGAACTGGGCCATATCGCCGGTATTCGTGCGGTGGCGTTCCAGCTTCCCTCGCTCCCAGGCAGCAGGGGCCTGCCGATCGAATTTGTGATCGAAACGACGGATCCGTTCAAGCGCCTGAACGAGGTTGCTACCAACTTTCTCCAAGCCGCCCAGAAGGGCAGGATGTTCGCTTTTCTGGACAACGATCTCAAGTACGACCTTCCGCAATCCAGGGTGGTCATAGATCGCCAAATGACGGCACAACTCGGACTTTCCATGCGCGACGTTGGCGGCGCACTCTCAGCGATGCTTGGCGGCGGTTACGTCAACTATTTCAGTCTTGCCGGTCGGTCATACAAAGTGATTCCACAGGTGCAGCAACGTTTTCGGCTCAACACCGATCAGCTGGAGAACTACTATATCCGAACTGCAAGCGGTGCGACGGTGCCTCTGTCGACGATCGCGCATATCGAGACTACGACCGTGCCCGAATCGCTGAATCACTTCCAGCAACAGAACGCGGCGACGATCTCCGGCGTAACCTATCCCGGCGTGACACAGGGTCAGGCACTGATCTATCTCAAAGACCTGGCCGAACGGACCTTGCCTCAGGGGTATTCGATCGACTACGCCGGTCAGTCCCGGCAGTACGTCCAGGAGTCGAGCGCGCTGATGGTCACGTTCTTCTTTGCTCTGATCATCATTTTCCTGGCGCTCGCGGCCCAGTTCGAGAGCTTCCGCGACCCAGTGATCATCCTGGTTACCGTGCCCATGTCGATCTGCGGCGCGCTGATCTTCATCAGCCTGAGTGTCGGGGGGGCGAGCCTCAACATCTACACCGAGGTCGGTCTTGTGACGCTCATCGGACTCATCAGCAAGCACGGTATCCTGATCGTCGCGTTCGCGAATAGCTTGCAGAAACAAGGGCACAAAAAGCGCGAGGCGATCGAGATTGCAGCAGGTATCCGGTTGCGGCCGATCCTGATGACCACGGCGGCGATGGTGCTTGGGGTAGTTCCGCTGATCACGGCAAGCGGCGCGGGCGCGGTAAGTCGTTTCAACATGGGACTCGTGATTGGAACGGGCCTTTCGATCGGAACGCTCTTCACGCTATTCGTCGTGCCGGCAATGTACATGGTACTTGCGGCTGAACATACGGAGCAACCGGCCGAGGTGGCGCTGCCCGCTCAAGTTGGCACCGAGGCATCCCACTGAAGGAAGTTATCACCTGTCGAGGGGCCTCTCCCGAGCCGGCGGAAGAAGAGTCCCATGCAAAGCCTGTCCGCGACATGATTAGGGCTACTGTGGAAAGGGGGAGTTGAAAGCTTACCTTTACCCGATTCGGAGACGATCAGACGCCTTCAAGGACTGCGACAACCGCTTTGTACTTCTCGTGGATCATCTTCCGATCGAATTCCCAGAACTCTGCAAGCATTGCCTGGTCTTCCTCCTCGGTGAAGTACGCCCGGGCCGCGGGAAAGAACACCTTGTCTTCCTTATCGATGTGTCTGGGGTAGAAGTTCACCAGCGTCTCCAGCTTATCCGCAATGACGCCCAGTGCCGAGCCGTTCCCGTTCCGGTACCGAGTGTTCGCCTCGACCAGTTCCTTTGTGGTCTTCCGGGCGAAGACGTGTTCCTCGACAAGTTCGTTCATGACGCGTCGATCGGCTTCCGACAGATTCCGTGTTTCAAGGTCTCTGAAGAGGATGTCCTCCTCCTTCCCGTGGTGAGTGCGGTCGGCATATGTGCGGATGAAATCAACAGCGGTGTCGATGAAAAGTGGATCTACTGCATTGCTCGCCCTGATCTGCGACAGCGTTTGGCGGATGATGGCAATCATCCGCTCGATGAGGCGGTGCTCTATCATAAGTGGTCCACGTGCTTGCATGTTTTTTCCTCCCGATTCATTTTTTTCCCCAACCTTCTCCTCGACAGGGCGGCCGTACGATAGCCTATTTCGCCTACCAGTTTACGTGAAAAAGCCGGAATGCCCTGCTCGGAAGACCAGGGTTCTTTGCCGATCTTCCGCTGTGAAATATAACACAGGCGTTACGGTAACTCCATCTGCATCTCCCAGGAAGATCCCTCCGCGAGCAATTCTTCATCCATTGATATCGTGTGACGTACCAGGAGAATTTGTCCTTGATTTTCGCGTCATGAGATTCCTTTACTATGCCCTAATATGTCAATAAGGCATGGAAGTTCCCCTCGGTTTACACGGAGTTTTCAAGAAGGGTATTGACAAGCCATGGGGTACAGAGTATTTGACTACCTGAGCTTCCCTGTCCGTCTACTGGCAACAACTTGTGCTGTGGCGCATCTCTTGCGTCCTTTTCAGAAGAGGAAACATGAAAAACCTATTCTTTCTGTTGCTGTGTACTGCAATAGCATCGGTGTCAGCGTCTTGTGTGACTCCATCGTTGCCTCTCTCTCAGCACCCCACGAGCGCACAGACCCCGCAGCCCCCCAAAACACCCGAAGACCTCGCGCCCCTGGATTTAGTTATCGCACAGGTAAAAGCCGCTTTAGCTGAATATCAGGCGAATCTTGGCGGCGGCGCTGATGCTCTGCCGCCGCTTTCAACCGCTGAGTTTGACTTCAAGGCTACGACAGCGACAACAACCGAGTTGGCCGTAAACCTTTTCATCTTCAAACTGGGTGGATCACATGAAGACGATGTCGTTAACGACGTCACTTACACGTATTCGGTACCAAAGCCAAAGCCTCCGAGAGGTAAGGCATTGTCCATTGAGAAGCCTCCATTGCTCAAGGACGCACTCGCACAAGCTATTCAGAGTGCGGCAAAAGCCGTCAAGACAGCAGGAACCGTAGGGGAATTGCCTTTCAATAAACTCACCGTCAATATCCAGTATGGTGTGAAATGGGACGGTACCATAGGTGCAAACGCCCCAATTTCTCTCGTAACAGTGGGGCTGAGTGGTGAAAAAAATAAAAATACGGTGCAATCGGTAACACTGGTCTTTGAGAAGTAGCCTGGACAGGAAATAGTGGACATACATTAGATTATAACTTTTGATCTTCCAAGGTGTATTGCACTTTCTTATTAACTCTGCGCCTCTCCTGACTGCCATACTGATCGCCGGCTGTATTTAGGCGTACGCTCTTTGCTAACTCAATCCCTCTTATCCCTGATTCCGCACCTCATTGACAGAAAATACTCAACGTATAATCATATGCCCCTCCCTTCCTTTTCATATGAGGAATAAAGCAGCCGGTCAATTCAAAAATTCATGGAGGTGCCCCTTCCTGCACGACGTGGTTGGCGTTTCGCTCTCAAAGAGCAATCTATCATGAATACTATCCGAGATCAGGTTTGAATCAAACATCTTGACTTCAAAAAAGGACCCCCGCATCATGCAAAGAAGTGTTCGTCTAAGACTCTACGCTTTATCCGGGACCTCACTTGAAAGATGTGGCCCCTGCGAGGCAGTTCATAAATCTGGTACCGAAATTGCCGTCGGGGTCTTTCGACAAAGCGTTGTCGTGTTTTGCCCTAAAGGACCTAATCATCCTCAGAAAAGGTGCCTATCCAATTGGATCTTAGCTGCTGCAGGAAAGGGAGTTCGCTATCATGATCTGGCACCCGACCACATTTCAATATCTTGGCCTGATATCCCTTGGCTTCGGGGTCGGGGCCTATGGCACCCTCATCGGGGCCGGCGGCGGCTTTCTGTTAATGCCATTACTGCTTGTGCTTTTTCCCCATGATCCTGCGCATCATCTTACGGCGATTTCTTTGGCGGTGGTTTGTATCAATACCCTTTCCGGTGCAGGAGCCTATGCCCGCTTGAAGCGGATTGATTATAAATCCGGATTGATGTTTGCGGTTGCCACAATTCCGGGTGCGATTTTCGGTGTGCTAACCACAGCCTCGATTTCCCGCAAATTGTTTGAAGCTATTTTCAGTATCTTTTTGATCGGCTTAGCCTTATTCATGTTTTTAAGGCCAAAGTCCGATACCGAGAGACACCGGGAAAAGCGTTCTCGACCGTCTTCAGGAATGACTCGGGCCTTATTGGCGCTGGATGGAATATCTTATGAATACACTTTTCATCCCCTCCTAGGAATAACCGTGTTTGTTTTCTTGGGCTTTCTCGCCAGCTTTTTGGGGATCGGCGGCGGGAGCTTGATTGTGCCGATATTTGCTTACCTGCTTAATTTTCCAGTGGCCATTGCCACGGCCACCTCGCAGTTTGTTGTGGCCATCTTGACCTTCAGCGCGACTATGGTGCATATCTGGCTGGGGTCGTTTCATCAGGGAGCGCACCGCATCGCGGCCTTGGGCCTGGGAGTGCTGGTGGGGGCCCAATTGGGAGCATACCTTTCCAATAGGATTAAAGGGTCATGGATCATCCGCGCCCTGGCTCTGGCCCTGGTGTTGGCAGGGGTCCGGATGCTCGTCGCTGCTATTCACTGATTCCCGGCGATCAAAACTTCAAGGGAAGGCATGACCGCAAAAGGAGCTACGTATGTCCGTAATCACTATTTCAAGGGGATCCTACAGTCATGGAAAAGAAGTGGCCGAAAAACTGGCCAAGAAACTCGGATATGAATGCGTTTCCCGGGAGATCATTCTGAAGGCTTCGGAGCATTTCAATATTCCGGAAATCAAGCTTCTTCGCGCCATTCACGATGCACCCTCAGCCCTTGACCGTTTCACATATGGTAAGGAGAGGTACGTGGCTTATGTTCGCGAAGCGCTGATGCATTATCTCGAAAAGGATAACGTGGTCTACCATGGGCTGGCTGGCCATTTCTTCGTGCAGGAAATCTCCCATGCCCTCAAAGTCAGGATTTTTGCCGACATGGAAGACCGGGTGGTCGAAGCGATGAGACGAGATGGAACCTCAGCCGAAGAGGCGAAAAAGACTTTGATAAAAGATGATGAGGCGCGCCATCGCTGGAGTCTTTACCTCTATGGCATTGATACCACTGACCCGAGCCTATATGATATGGTCATTCATATCAAGTCCATAGGCACGGATGACGCTGTGGAGCTCATCTGCCGGGTGGTAAGACTCCCTTATTTTCAAACCACTCCCGAGTCCCAGAAAGCGATGCATATTCACTTCCTGGCCGCTCAGGTGCAAGCGGGCCTGGTGGAGTCTATCCCTTCCGCCAAGGTTGAAGTCGAGAAGGGGGACATTGTCGTCACCATGGAAGGCTTTTGGGCGGAAGGAAAGAAGATGATTGCCGTGGTCGACAAAGTCATCGATAGCGAGAAAGAAGGCGTCCAGATCAAGGTCCGGTTGACGAGTCGCAAAGTTGCAGAATAAACCCCCCCGACCCCGCCCACGATACGGTGTAATGCACCAGGAACATCTATCCTTGATTTTCGCGGCATGCGGGTTCCTTGCCGCATTGACAGAAAATAGCCAGCTTATAATTTGATGTGCGTCCGTTCGCAGGGACAACTGCTTGTCTTGCATTTCAGGGTAGTCGCGTGCGACAAATGTCATGAAGATCCGGAATTTAGGGCAAGACCTTAGAAAAGAGCAGAAGGAAACATTTGTTTGACAGTGTTTACCAGAGGTGTTAGCAATCCGGTCATGGGGAAAGGTTGCAAATGATATCATCTGGGGAATGTCGGATTAAGGATATTGAGTTAACGCATCGGATCGTTGTCAATGGAATTCATAAACGTGTGAGGGATCGAATATGCTTGAAAGCCTAGACGCCACACTGTTAGCGCGGCTCCAGTTTGCCTTCACCATCTCGTTTCACATTATTTTCCCGGCCTTCACCATCGGTCTGGCCAGTTGGCTGGCGGTGTTGGAGTGGCGCTGGCTGAGCACAGGCAATCAAGTTTACGCCGACATCTACCGCATGTGGGTCAAAATCTTCGCCGTCACCTTCGGCATGGGTATCGTTTCAGGAGTGGTGATGTCGTTTCAGTTTGGGACCAACTGGTCGGTGTTCGCCGACAAAGGAGGCAATATCCTGGGACCGCTGCTGGGATATGAAGTTCTCACGGCCTTCTTCCTGGAGGCGTCGTTTCTCGGAGTCATGCTGTTCGGCTGGAACCGCGTCCATCCCAGGATCCACTTTGCCGCGACCGTTATCGTCGCGGCAGGGACCCTGATTTCGGCCTTCTGGATTCTGTCGGCCAACAGCTGGATGCAAACACCCACTGGTTTTCGTGTGGGGGAACACGGTCTGCTGTATCCAACCAACTGGCTCGAGGTGATTTTCAACCCGTCCTTCCCTTACCGCTTCGCCCACATGGTCACTGCCGCCTACCTGACGACAGCATTCGTCGTCGCCGGAATTGGCGCCTTTTATATCTGGCGGGGGCGTCATGTGAAGCACGCCCGAGTGATGCTAGGAATGGCAATGATCATGGCCATTTTTGTCGCCCCCACGCAGCTGGTGCTCGGCGACCTTCACGGCCTTAATACCCTTGAACACCAGCCCGCCAAGGTCTCCGCGATGGAAGGCCTCTGGGATACCCAGCGCGGGGCGCCCTTGATGCTTTTCGGATGGCCGGATCAGGAGGAAGAGGCCACGAAGTACGGCCTGGAAATTCCAAAACTCTCCAGCCTGATCCTCACCCACGATCTCGACGGCGAGGTGAAGGGGTTGAAAGAGTGGCCGAAGGACGAACGCCCGCCGGTGGCCTGGGTATTCTGGTCGTTTCGAATCATGGTGGGCTTGGGCCTTTTGATGATCACCACCGGCGTGATGGCGCTGGTTCTTTACGTAAGAAAGCGGCTATTCGACACCCGGTGGTTTCAGTACTGGTGTATGGCCCTGACTCCTGCCGGGTTCATCGCCGTGCTGGCAGGATGGTTCGTTACAGAAATCGGCCGGCAGCCCTACATCGTCTACGGCGTCCTTCGGACGGCAGAGGCCACGTCACCCGTCATACGGACTCCCATCGCCATATCTCTCTTTGCCTTTATCATGACCTACGTCTTCGTGTTCGGGGCCGGCAGCTATTACATTCTTACGTTGATCGGCAGGGGCCCCGATAGGGGAGATCGCGCCTATGGCGACCACGGCCTCAGCAAGCCGCCGATTGCCACCGGCTTGGTCGGAGAAAAGGGAGGCAACCATGTTTAGCTTTGAGCGTTTTCTGGACCTGCCGCTTATCTGGTATGGCCTGATAGCCGCGGCGGTTTTCCTTTACGTTCTGCTGGATGGCTTCGACCTGGGGGTGGGTATTCTCTTTCCTTTTGCACCCTCGGACCAGTGCCGGGACCGGATGATGAATTCCATCGCCCCTTTTTGGGACGGCAATGAAACCTGGCTGGTCCTGGGAGGCGGCGGCCTGTTCGCGGCGTTCCCGCTGGCCTACGCGGTCCTGATGCCCGCGCTGTACATCCCGGTGCTCCTCATGTTGCAGGGGTTGATTTTCAGAGGGGTAGCGTTTGAATTCCGGTTCAAAGCCACTGGCAAATCGCAGCGTGTTTGGGATTACGCCTTCCATTTCGGCTCCCTTTTGGCCACCTTCATGCAGGGAGCGATTCTGGGTGCGATCGTGCTGGGGGTGAAGGTGGAGGGGAGGAGCTTTGCCGGCGGCTCATTCGACTGGCTCAACGCTTACAGCGTCATGACCGGGGTGGCCCTGATTTTCGGCTATGTCCTTCTGGGTGCCGCGTGGCTGGTGATGAAAACCGACGAGGCCACCCAGGACTGGGCCCGAAAGTGCGCTTCTTATGCCCTCGGTTACGTGGGGCTATTCCTGGCTATCGTCAGCATCAGCATGCCGGTCATGAACGAGGAAATCAGGATCCTATGGTTCAGCCTCCCCAACTTCTTTTTTCTCTTGCCCATACCGACTGCAAGCCTGGTCCTGTTCATCATGATCTGGCGAGATCTTCACAAGGGCAGGGAGTCCCGCCCGTTTTTCCTGAGTATCGGCGTATTCCTGACGGCCTATCTTGGCCTGGGGATCAGCTTATGGCCCTGGGTAGTGCCCTTCGAGATCACTTTCCGTCAGGCATCCGCTGCGCCCCCGTCGCAGTCGCTGCTGCTCATAGGCACAGTCATCCTGCTGCCGGTGGTGCTCGCCTATACCGGCTACAGCTACTACGTCTTCCGGGGGAAAGCCTCCCATGAAACCGGCTACTGAGGGTCAGCGGCAATGGTTCTGGTTTATTGCTCTTTGGTTTGGAGGGCTTATCGCCGCTCTCTTTCTGGCATATGGTGCCCGACTGGCAATCTCGATCTGGTGACTTCGAACCGCGTGCTCAGGAATCCAAGAAAATTGGGCAACAGCCCGTTGGCACCTGACCCGCTTTATTTTCAAAATATCAAGGAGTCGATG